>CAXBNB010000014.1:0-15643 GCA_963976505.1 uncultured Reichenbachiellaceae bacterium | reverse complement strand
CACACACGAGGTATATTTTTTCTTTGTACAATGTAGCACCCGCAGCTCCCCTTCTTCTATTTTCAGGGATTTCTGGCCCTTTCGTCCAACTATCGTCATTGGGATTGAAGATGTAAATATTGGGAATGGGTGTCTCATTAGGGTACTTCCCGGTCAAAGCACCTAGAATGTATAGCTTATCATTGTAGCTCACAGCTTGAAAATGATGCATTTCCAAAGGAGGTTTAGGTTTGACAAGCCAGACATTGCCCTTTAAATCAAACACACTTGTTTCTACGTCACCTCTCCCCCCCAACAAGATCAACTTATCCGCAGCAATACCCAAAGATCCTTCATCTCTAGGTATGTATTCAGAACCATCTGTAGATTCTGCAAAATCCCACCTTCCTAACAAAGACTGTGAAAATGTCTGCAAGGAAAATGTTAAACACAAAGTGAAAAATGTGATAAAAAGTAGTGTTTTTTTCATAAGCATCCTAATTTAGTATAAATACAATTTAACCAAATTAAGCTAGAAAAACACGTTATTAGGCTGCCTATTCAACCAATTGACAGTAAACATCAACTTCCAACTTTAAGGATAGCATTATAGAAAGAATTATTAGTAAGAAAAGAAAATCATTTTAAATTCCAATGAACATAATAATGAAAAACAGTAACGATTCAAATAAGAAGGAAAAGCAAATACCTTAGCAAAAAATCAAAGTTTAGACCATAAAAAAAACCCCGAAAATCGGGGTTCAGAAACTTAATAAATTCAATATTATATTAAGCGAGTTTCACATCAACCGCATTCAAACCTCTTTTACCTTCTGCAAGGTCGAAAGTTACATCGTCGTTCTCTTTGACTTTGTCAATCAAACCAGATACGTGAACGAAGTACTCTTTACCTGATTCATTGTCTACTACAAATCCATAACCTTTGGACTCGTTGAAGAATTTTACTTTTCCGTTGTTCATTTAATTTGTAATTGTTATGAGAATCAAAAATATAAGAAATTATTTAAAATTCCAGTTTTAGCACGGTTAGTCTTATAGAAATGGCTCTAAATCCACAATAGGACTGTGTTTTTTCTTTATTTTTAGCAAAACTCAGCAAATGCAGTATTATTATGCCTCGATTTTATTCATTATCTTGGAAAAATCGTATAATAATTTCTCATTTGTTTGTGTAAATTGAAACCAAATTACTGTCAAAATGAAAAATATCTCCTCCCTCATCGTAGTTGCACTAGTTACCACCAACCTCTATTCACAAATCCCCTCTATGGAGGATCAAATAGCAGCCTCAGTTCTGACATTACCTGAAGAACTACAGGAAGGTGCCATGATTTGGGGTTATAATGAGTCCGGTTCTTTTGTTGAGCTGAAAGCAGGTACAAATGACATGGTATGTATTGCAGATGATCCCAACAAAGACGGATACAATGCTGCATGCTATCACCGAGACCTAGAGGAATTTATGGCGCGCGGCAGAGAACTGAAAGCCGCAGGAAAATCAAGTAGTGAGGTCACTGAAATAAGGGAAGCAGAAGCTAAGAATGGTAAGTTGAAAATGCCTGACCATCCCACCACCTTGCACGTCTGCTATGGTTCAGGTGGAAAATACAATAGCACGACCGGGAAAATGGAAAATACTGACTTACGCTATGTGGTATATATCCCTTGGGCAACCCCAGAGTCTACCGGTCTGCCAATCAGACCAATGGTTCCCGGCGGACCATGGATAATGAACCCCGGAACACACCGTGCCCACATCATGATTACTCCTCCTAAAAAAGAAGAATAATCAGTGTACTCCGTTTAAAAAAACTTCTATGACGTCTATTACCTGAAGGGGTTCTTCAATCACTGAGGAATGCCCTGCCCCTTTGATAATTGCCAAGCGTGATTGTGGTATTTTCAGTTTAATATTTTTCGATTTTTCTGGAGGAGTAGCTACGTCTTCATCTCCCACTATCACCAATGTTGGGATATAAATATTATCCAATTCATTCATCACGCTTTCTCTATCCACCACTCCTTTTACTGCCTTAGCTATTGATTTTTTATTGGTTAGCAGTTCATTTCTCCATAGTTGTACCAAATCTTTCCTTGCAGGATCGTTTAAGAATGTACTACCAAAAATAATGGGCATCACTTTATTAATAACGGCTGACACGCCCAATACCTGAGTAATGGTCTTAAGGACATTGTATTTGATGCGATTGGGTTCTTTTTCAGCAGAGGTTTCTAGTAAGATAAGTGATTTGAGCAATTCAGGACTTCTGGCCGCAATCCTCATAGCTACAAAACCACCCATGGACAGCCCTACAACATGACAAGGACCTAGGTTAAGTTCACGAATCAAGGCTATGGCATCTTCATAAACAGAGTCCATGTCATAACCGTTTTCAGTCACCTCACTTCTACCCTGTCCTCTGTGGTCATATACCACACATTTATACCTAGCTTTAAAATAATCCACCTGATCTTTGAACATTTTGCCACTGAACAACAAACCATGACTGAACAGCATGGTTTCTGGTCCATGCCCATGAATTTCATAGTAAATTTCTGCTCCATTGATTTTAATTGTTGCCATGCTAAATCTTCTTTTCGAATTTTCTTATTTTAACTTTCCTCTTAACAACTTTTTCTCAAAAACTGCTCCTATAAATATTTCACCCTTATAGACAACTGCCACACTAGATCCTGAAAGTTGCTCGCCATCATTCATGTAAACTTTTTCTACCCCAAATACCTTCGGGCCATGAGGTGTAATTTTCAAAACCTCAGAGGGAGATTTCTTTGAAGGATTTCCTGCATGTTCCACAAAAGCAAACAACTTTGGATGTGCTCCTACCCAAATATTTCCCTTCTCATCAATATTAATATTGTCAACACCAGTGCCCAATTTCAAAGTGCTTTCTACTTCCAAAAATCCATTTTCAGGATTCCGATTAAATGTGAGCAACTCTCTACCCGTAGTATGCGTCAAATAAAGTTTCCTGCCATCGTGAGAAACTGCTACTCCATTGGCATAGTTCAAGTCGTCATAAGCTTTAGAAAATGTTTCTCCATCGAAATAAATTAAGTATGAAGATGGAATCTTAAGATAATCTTCCATCGTACGCATGATTCCTTCCTTATTCCCATGGTCATTCGTTACATAAAACTTGTTTTTACCCACAACTACTAGGTCATTAGGACAACTCATCAATTCATTTTGAAAAGTTTGAATATGGATCAATTCATTGTTTTTAAATTGAAAAGCTTCCACAAAATCTCCTTTATCATTGTGATTGATCACATATAAAAAAGAATCCCCGTTTTGTTTGAAGAAAGAGATTCCGTGAGGATGAAAGTCCCCATTGTAATTTGTTCTTAACTTGACAGGTAAAGTGCCAGAATCGAGCTGAAGAAGGTAAACCCCATCATCAGGTGCTTCTTTACCATCTCTTAATGCCCAACGGTCAGAAGAAGAAATAAAAAGCAATCCTCTTTCTCTATCAATAGCCAAATCCTCCGTACCTGCCATAGAATTATAAATTGTAGTGACTTGCCCGTCAAATTTATTTTCTATAGTCTTAAAAGTACCGGAATCAATAATTGTACTTCCAGTAAAGTAGATGATACCTAGCAAAAAAATGATAACGAACTTTTTCTTCATGATTCCAGTCTATTGTGCAATAAGATACGAAGATAGTCATTCGTAGAAAAGACGGTATGGAAATTTAATGCCAGAATCAAAATGAAAATCTTCAAATTAGACTGAAAGTCTTTTTGATTGTTTCAATGCATATTTCTCCTTTTCCTTTCACACTTATCATTTCATTGATACAACACCCCAAAAAATACATGTTTTCCATTTCATTAAAACACACATTCTAATAATATTTATGTAATAATTAGATTGTATTATTGCATATAATTTATCAAAATACACCTATTGTTATACAATTGGTAAATTACGGAAAACGAAAATGGAAGCCTTATCACCTATAGTCAATGAAATACTTGCAAAAGCAACTACTGTAACTTTCAGTAAGGGAGATATTCTTTGTGAACAATATGCCAGATCCAACTCCTTGTATTTGATAAAGGAAGGGACTGTAAATTTTTGTTACAACATTGCCAGTATGGAACAAGAAGTGGTCATTGGGAAAGCGTCCCTTCCATACGCACCTATAGGCATCAACGTCTTCAGTGCTCCATATAGGAATGAATACACAGTCAGGGTGATTTCGGAGCACGCAACATTGTTATGTTGGAATAAAAAAAAGATAATAGAAATCTTAGAATCAGACCTTCACGGTACAATTGAATTTTTTGAATTTTTAAACAAAAAAGCACACCAATTAATTGGAGAAGCTACGGAGCTATTTGTCGATACACCAATTATATCGACATCATTTGAACTGGAGCGAACAGTTGCGGAAGGATATAAATCCATTAATGAACTGGATCAACTCGAAACCGTATTTTTTCTTCTTCAATCTCCCTTTATGGAAGTCTTTGAAGAAAGTGAACTGGTAGAACTAGCTGAGAGCATCGAAAGAAAACAATACAAAATTGGTGATGTGATCGGACTTCAAAATCAACCTGCGTCAGGCATCAATATGTTGGAATCAGGCGAAGTGGAGTTTTCTAGGGTAAATCGCAAGAATCACGAAAGCTATCGTGTGGCTTTTAGGTCAATTTCTACCCCTGGATATTTACTAGGGTCGTCCAGTATAATGAATGAAGAGAGTCTTTTAACTTCCAAAGTGAGTAAAGATTCTGTGGTACTACATATTCCGAATGAAGCATTAAATGCTTTAGGAATGAAAAATCCTGAGTTTGCATTAAAACTACAAAAACGAATTTTGTGGTTGATAAACAATCAACTCAGGGCTGTCAGAGCTCGGTTAATTGCTGCTCAGTTTGATGAAGAAGTAATGGTAGCCAGTAGTCTCATTGAGAGCAACAACACCAAGCTTTCAATTAATTCCGCCTTACACAAAGTACCACATTTATTGCACGATAAATTGACCATAAAAGATGGATTAGAAATTCTGCACCATTTGGAAATCAATGGCATTGGTGCCGAAAAAAACCTTGCCTCTCTTTGTCTGGACAATTTGCACCACACACAAAAAGAAGCCCAGTTTTACGATGGATTAAAGGACATTTACCATACAGTAGCAAATGCATCTGCCGAGAAAGAATCAGATAAAATTCAATATGAATGTATTCTTAGTACAAAAAAGGCTTTTGCTCCAGCCTCCGTGGTGATCAAAGGGTTTGAAAAATTACCCGACAAACCTGGTAATATTTTCATATACAACCACTTGATCAATGATCCTTATTATACTTTACCCAATCAATTTCAAATTACATTGGACTCTCACTTTTTGAGTTCTTTGATATTTGAAAAATACGGGGATGCAGGCCAAAGGATAGTCAGGGTCGGTAGAAATATTGAATATGCACATCAGGAGTATTATGAAAGGTTGGGCTTCATAGATGTGCATACCAAAGAGTCTGACAAATTAATTGAATCTTCAGAAGAAAAAACAGAAAGAAGAGCCAATTTGTTCAAACACTTAGAGAGTCAATTGCAACAAGGAAAAAACATCATGATCAGCCCAGAAGGAACTTCCTATCCTACTGAACAGTCTCCTGGGATTTTTAAATCAGCCATCTTCAAGATGGCATTAAAAATGAAAACAGAACCAATGATCGTCCCTATAGTAATGGTGAATTTTGACAAACGCATTCGAAATAATAAATTCGCTTGTGAGATTAAGACTCCATTTTTATTGAGCAATCGAATAAAGAAAGATGGATGTCCTGACATAAAATCTTTTCTTACAAACTACCAAATTGAATACAAAAACTACATTAAAGAACTAATAGATAGTACACCAAAATAAGCACAGACAACAAGCCATATTTTATGGAATTTTTAGATACAACCCTTTTTGAAGACGAAATCATAGCATTGGAACAAAAAATTGATTCCAATACTTATTTAGACAATTTGATTGCTTTTTATGGCAGTTCATCCATTAGGCTGTGGAGTTCACTTCAGCAGGACATGTCTCCCATGAATGTAATCAATCTGGGGTTTGGAGGATCGTCTTACCCCTATTGTGTGAATTATTTTGATCGTGTATTTGCCAAACTGAAACCCTCTCAACTTGTGGTATATGCGGGTGACAATGACTTGGGCAATGACCATAGTCCTGAGCAAGTCTTAGGAAATTTTAGCCTGTTGATTGATTTGATACAAAAGCAATTTCCAGATGCTATGATACATGTCATATCCATTAAACCAAGCCCAAGCAGAGAATATTTGAGACGCACCATTGAACAGACAAACCAATTATTAAGAGAAAAAATCACAAACACTAGAAATGGGCATTGGATAGAAGTTTATTCAAAAATGCTGACCTCAGGTGGCAAACCTAATCCTTCACTTTATGTAGAAGATATGTTGCATTTGAATGAGCAAGGATATGACATATGGCGAAAGGAAATCAAGAAACATTTGCTTTCCTTCTCCAATAATGGTGAAAATTTAATTACTTAATAGGTATCCAAATCTCTTCTTCTGAATTTGGATCGTTAGGGTTATAGTTTTCTTTCATTACTTCAAAATGCTCTCTTGAATCAAGTGTGTATTTGGAGTTGGGTAACCACTCTCCAAAGATGTATTGAGCGGTTTCGTGAAAATCACTGGCTTTCCCTATGTACTGAAATACCGCATACTTGCCCCCATTAATGGTATAAGGATTCATTCTTGTAGGAATAGTGCTAAAATCTAAAACTTCTACGGCAGCCCATTTATCAAATTCCGTTTTAGGAGTGAAATTCTTGAAGTCCAATACCTTATCATAAACCTGTACAGAATAAAAATGTGGGTTGAATCTATTTTTGATTTCATTGCGCCTTTTCATGAAGCTTTGCCACAATTCAAACGTTCTGTCGTTGGATAACGACATTAATTCACTGAAGCCTATCAACTTCTTTTCTTCCAAAAATTCTATGCGTGGTATTAAATTCATTTTTCAGTTCTTATTAAAAAAAATACCCTGTCAATGCTAATATAAAATTTAGCATTGACAGGGTAAATATAAGCAAGGTCTAATATTTAAGCCCTATTGCTCCTCAATGAGAGAATCTATTATCTATTAATAATGTACCTGATGTTGAACCCAAAGCGATCAAAAAACATATCCGTGGTTTCAACAAGCGTCAAAGTAGGACGCCAATCAATACTTAACGATACGGGAGCATCTGCAAAACGATATTCAATACCTAATTCACCAGCAGCTGCAAGTATAAATGGGTCTCCAAGAAAAACAGTTGGCCCTACTCCTGCATACCAGTTGAATCCATCTTCACCCAACGGCTTATAGATAAAATCCCAAAGTGCATCCACTCCTAATCCTCCATTCCCGAAAGATACATCCGCATGAATTCTGCTAAACTCAGATGTTGAAAACACTCCATCTACAGCTACATTTCCACCTGTCACATCTCCCAACCTTACTCCAATTTCCTGGGCTTGGGTCAACAAACAAACTCCCAATAAAGGGATCATAAAAAACAAAACTTTTTTCATAATACTGGTTGTTTAAATTAATAAAACACAAATCTATTACTACTATAGTACAATGAATTACAAATGATATTTATTTTTTTGAAAACCTTAATTTCCTATGACATAAAATGCTCCCCAATAGTTGGGATGCGAATAATCGACCTGGAGTGTGGTCTGAGCATGTCTAAGTGCATCTCTGGCATTGTTGGACTGAAGGTAAAATTCATAAAAATAAGTCATCAGTTTTTGTGTAGCTTCATCGTCCACTTTCCACAGACTAATAATGACATTATCAGCACCTGCCACTTGAAATGCACGTTGAAGGCCATATACACCTTCACCATCAACCACTTTACCTTTACCTGTCTCACAAGCAGACAATACCACTAACTTATTACCTGCTAGATCAAGTTGCGCCACTTCTTTGGCCGTGATAATTCCATTTTCCTCTTGTATGTCAGTGGATTCTTTGATATTGGCTAGAAGCAGACCAGAGTGAGTTAGAGGATCATCATTTACCACGTCTGCAGAGGATTCTTCAAAAAAACCATGTGTTGCGATATGCAGGATATCCACCGCAGTGATTTCCTTAAGGTTGCTCTCATGTGCATCGTCCGAAAGAAATGAGCTGGTTGAAACACCAGCAGAATTCATCAGCTTGTTTATATTGCTCACTTCAACTTTAGTTCCTGGCAAATCGCTCACACCTGCGGTAAAAATATCGCGGTATATACTCGTTCTAAGTGTATCATGTGAGTCCTTGTCAGGCTTAGCATTAAAATTCGGGAATCCAAATAATGTAGCATTTTCCGGCTTCAGGTATGTACTTTTTTTGTTCAGGATTTCAGCTGTATTGCCAACTATCTCTATATTAGATTCTTCAATAACATATTTTGAGGTAGTCGTGTTGTACAAAGTATTGAGGTTGATTAGGTGATAAACCCCATCGGATGAAAAGTAAATCTTTTTATATCCAGACAGTTTTTCGGCAATATGTTTCCAGAATTTCTCATAAGAAACCTTGTCTTCCAACTTGTATTTTATATTGTTTTTATAAACGTTAAAATATTTGGAATCCAATAAAAAGCCTTCATCCAACCTTATAAATGATGGAGCCCCCTTAGTTTCATTATCGATTATCAAAGCCAAATAGGAAATCCTTTCATTTGAATGTTCATTTTTTTCAAAGTCAAACTCTTTGATTCTAATAATTTCCACAGCTACCTCTCCATCATTCAAGCGAGCTGATACATCTATCCAGGTAATGTTTTTTGGTTTTATTGATTTCTGAGTGAGGGAGTTCAATACCCTTTCATATTCTTCACCCACTATTTTCAGGCTATCTAAATAAACCTTTTTATCTCCTTCATTTTTTGTCTGATCTAGTTTAGCTATCTCCCCATTGATAGCATTCCACTGAACATATATTTGTTTTACTTTCTCATCCTGATGGTTGTTTAAAAAATTACGTAATTTGACACTTTCACTAAGTAATATGGCTTTTGTCCTAATATGTGTATTGTATAACAGTGATGCATATTCTGGATGATCCACCAACTGTCTAGAGAGAAAGGAGAAATAAGCACTCAACTGCCCTTTGATGGTATGGTAATATTCGAGCCGTTCCTTTTCACTTAGAAATGGGAAGTAATTATCCAATATATACAAATAGTCATCCGTTGATAGCTTAAAATATTCAAATGCTTTTTCAACCTGTCCCATCTGTACATTGACACAGGCCATATTGAAAAGAGAAGTCACTGTGAATTGATTGTACCGGCCTAAAACCTTCTTTTTGATATCATAAGATTGCTCAAATAGTTTCACTGCCTGCCTGTAGTCATTTTTAGCATAATACACCATTGCTAGGTCATTTTGAGACAAAGCACAATCAAGGTTTTGAATTCCTAAAGAAGCCTTTTGGTCTGTAAGTACTTCAGTCAACACTTGCTCTGCCATAGTTAATTTTCCAGCTTTGAAATAGGCTGTTCCCAGGCTTTGTTTCAATCGAAGCAATTCTCTGTTTTTTTCTCCTACAAGTGGTTTTCTGATTTCATAAGACTTCTTTAAAGTCTCAATCGCTTTATCATATTGCCCAGAGCTGACGTACAACACGCCAGCTACTTGGAGAGAAAAAGAATACTCCAAGCTATTTGATCCGTTGATTTGCAAGTCGTTTGCCAGCACAAAATCCAAAAACTGATATGCCCTTGAGTAGCGACCTGTTTGGATATAAAGGCTTGTTAAATTGGAAGCAATCTTAGTACCCATTTCATTTTCTAGCCCATTATTGTCAAGTTGCAATTTCAGCGTCTGTTTTAAAATGGCTTCCGCTTTATCGTATTCCCCCTCTGATAAAAATAAAATGCCCAAGAAATTCATTGAGAATAACAAATCGTCGAAATATTTTTTCTCGTTGGTTCTATAAAATGTAAAAGCTCTCTGAGCATGGGTTTTTGCGTCAGCATATTTCCCTAGTTTGAGCATATAGTCCGAGTAGTTGAGATCAAAAGTTGATTGCATTTCACCCTTGCTATCTCCTTCGAGTTTATTGATAGTTCGGTAGGCCACTTTATAATATCGACTGGCTGCTTTATAGTTACCAAGTTCAGCAGCAGCAAGAGATACATAACTCAAGGCAATAAGGTAGTCGTCGCTTTGTTCTCCATAATGAGCTTTTACTTTTTTCTCATTCTCAACCATATAAGGAAACCCTTCTTTATATAATCTGGCATTGGAATAAGCTGCAGTCAAATCTTGTAAAGCATAAATAGCTGAAACCTCATCTATGCTGTCTTCAGGAATTAGAAATTCAACAGTATTTTTCAAATGGGCAATTGCTCTAGGAAAATTCCCCTTGTTGAACTCCACCAGTCCAAGGTCTCTATGGTAATAGGCTTTTATGTTAGAATACTCCTTCTCTTTATCAGGAAATTTTGTCAAAAGCAGTTCCAAGTATTTGAAGGCATACTCATATTTAGCCCAAGTTTTTTCAAGTGTTATCAGGTTTTCGACGATAACCCAATAATCCGCAGCTTCTTCGCTAATGTATGCAAGCGACTTTAAGTAATATTCCTTAGAAAGTTCGTATTGATCAATTTGATAGGCACAAATAGCAGCCGTATTGTAAGTTTCATAAATATTATTCCCTGCGGATTTCTGATAGGTCTCGTTCTCCAGTAAATAAGTATAAAGCTGAAGTGCGTCTTCTGTTTTTCCATAAGAATTATAACATAAGGCCAGGTTCTCTATCGACACCAAATAATCACTACCCTGCTCACCTTGCAATGACTTGTAAATGGGAATAGCTGCACTATAATAAGTAGCTGCCGTTTCAAAGTTTTCAGCTGCAAACAACCTTACACCCATCTGGTTAAGTAAAAATGCATAGCTAAAAGCAGCATTTTCAGATGCTGCCTTATACTCAACTTCAGCTAACTCTACTGCTTTGGAAAGGTCGGTGAATGCTTCGGCATAATTTTCATTATCCCAATGCTCATTACTACTATCTAGCAATTCCTGTAGGCCCTGAGAATATGATTGAGTGAAAAATAAAAGAAAGTAAAAGAGTACAAATAGCTTTTTCATCATAAGTAATTTAGATGAAGGATCAATGTTAACATTAGAATCAATTCCACTGAGAAATTGGGTAAAACCAAATTATTTTAAATAATGGTTAAACATTATTTTGCTAAATCTGCTATGCTAATTTTCAAATCTTCAAAACCATACTGCTCAGCCAAATCAAATGCTTTTTTATAGTGTTCTTTTGCCTGTGCCTCATCTTGCCCCCATGCTTGAGCCAATAAAATCCAACCATTGGTTTCATACCATTCGTCAAAACCAGAGAACTGGGTTTCTATAACCAACTGAGCTGCATCACGTGCTTCAGCAACATTGCCAACGGCATTGGCAGATTTAGAATATTGCAAGAGAAACATAGCACTGTAAGATCCTAAATATTCGAATTTGTTTACAAAAGGCAAAAAATCCAATCCACCATACAAAATTTCAAACGACTTTTCATATTGGCCATTATTGAAATAATGCTCACCTAATATAGTGGTCATGTGTATCAAAGGAACGTAACTGGTTTTACTGTTTTCTCGCATGTATTTTAAATTCCCCGTAATCAATGGCACATAATTAGACGAGTCTCCCGCGCTATAATAGTGTGTGCCTACTAGATATGCCATAGGAAAAGCCAATTTTTGTTGTACTTCTGGAGCTTTTTCAAAACCATTCAATGCTTCCTTAAAGGATATTTTAGCACCATCTAGGTCATTTTCACCCAATTGCTCTACTCCCTTCACAAATT
Source organism: uncultured Reichenbachiellaceae bacterium (assembly GCA_963976505.1). Taxonomy (GTDB): domain Bacteria; phylum Bacteroidota; class Bacteroidia; order Cytophagales; family Cyclobacteriaceae; genus CAXBNB01. The sequence goes on along the minus strand of CAXBNB010000014.1, from coordinate 3,755 downwards.
GACCTAAAATCACTTCCCACTCTTTATTTCTTGTAGGCATTTGGTTCTTAATTGAGTTAAGTTCCGTTTCCAAAGCGGCAACCTCAAGACCATTGGCCTTCAAATCAGCTAAGTCAGCAAAAAAATAATTAATATCCTCGTCATTGGGCAATAGCCAAACTGCATAATTCAAATAAATCATTCCTGCATCTTTATTTCCTGCGACATACATGAGGTATGCATTGATCGCATAAGCCGAGGCATTAAAAAGATCAAGGTTATAAGCCACCTGAGCATGTAAAATGGCTGACTCCATATTATTTTCCATCAAATAGCACCAACTGACTTGTACATGGGTATCTACATAGGTTGGCTGTTCTATTAACAATGGTTCATAGGCCTTAAGTGCCTCATCAAATTTATTTTCATCAGTTAATTTGTATGCTGCTTCCCACCTAGCTGTAAAATCATCTTGAGCTTGAGTTTGAAGTACAGTCAGAAAAAACAGTGGTATTAATATGTATTTTTTAATCATAGCGCAAAATAATTTGGTTTACAACGTATAACCATACCCACAATATGGTATTTATAAAACATCATTGAATCAAAACCTTGTGGTACTTTGAAGGCGTATATCCAGTTTGTTTTTTAAATTTCCTATTGAAATGTGATAGGTTACTAAACCCTGATTTGTAACAAATATCTACGATGCTCATGTCTTTGTCCAAAAGCATCCTACATGCTTTTCCTATTCTTATTTCATTTAAGAAATTAACATAAGTCTTTCTTGTTCTTTGTTTGAAAAACCTACAAAATGCTGCAGGCGTCAAATTAGCAATATCAGCAATTTCATCAAGAGAAATATGCCTATTGTACTGATCCATCGTAAACTGAATGATGTCATTCAATCTTTTACCTTCATGCTCATCTACATTATGATCTCCAACTTCAGTAGCTAAGTACTCTAATGAATCCGCATCAGAGATGATTTTAAACACATCCAATAACCGAATAATCTTTTCCAGATTTCTAGCTGTAGTAAGATCTTTTAGTTTTGAAATTAAAATCTCCTTAATATCGCCATGTACTTTTATTCCTCTTCTTGCTTTATTCAGTAAATCGAATAGTTCCTTTGCTTCTGGCATGGAAAAAAAATCATCACCAAACGAATTTGCATCAAAAAAAACATAAATCACCTCTGCTTTAAGCTTGGAGTTTGGTTCGAAATAGGGATCATCATTCCTGAATACATGTGGCACATTTGATCCAATTACGAATACATCATTGGGCTTGAAATCCCCGATATAGCCACCAATAAACACCGTTCCTGTGCCTTTCAAAATAAGCGTTATTTGCAACTCAGGATGTTGATGCAAAGGATTATACAAATGACTGCTTATGTTATGTTCTACAACTAATGACTCGTCAGAACTCTTTGGTAATTTAAAAGGCAATATTTTCATTAGTTCAATATACTAATACCATTTATACATTAAAAATCTATTTAAGTAAAAATTCTTTGCAAAAATCGCATTAGTTTATGATAATATGACTGCATATCAAATTAGTCCCTCATTCTAAATTTGCAGCACTATTGATTGAAAATAGTCGATTCTACTTTTTTAAAGTACATTGACCCAAACGATGCAACAGATTCATTTCTGTTGCATTTGTTTTTTCTAGGACTTCCCCTCGAACGTAGGAACTATATAACTGACGATTAAAATTATATAAATCTATTTCATCTAAAATGCGTATCATTGCATAAGCATTTTGTATCAGTGAAGACATTTCTAAACATATCGCTAAGTTTCATCCTTTTGATGAGCACCATTGGAATCACAATTTCTAAACATTATTGTGGTGACTTGTTGATGACAAAATCTGTTATTCTTGAAGCAAGTTCTTGTTGCGATTCAGAACAAATGCCAGAAGGATGCTGCCATGATGAATCAGACAGTTTTTCTATTGAAGATGACTTTCACGCCTCTAAGGTTACCGTAAATCAAAATTTGGTAGCTGTCAGTTGGTTTGTTTTTAACCAGCTCTTCCAATTGGCAATAGATCAGGATGCTTCTTTGGCATTAGGATCTTTTATAGAATCACCCCCTCCACTACCTGATACCCACATCTATATTCAGGTTCAATCTTTTCTTATATAAATAAGTAGTACTCTGTAGAATATTTCTACAGAAGAAGTTGTCTAGGTTCATTCATTGCCATAAAAAGCAATCTGAATCATTATAACAAGGCTTTCGAATCTTAAAAGGCTGTTTTCAGCTAGAATTCATACTCATTTATCTAAGTAATGCTAAGCAAAATAATAAAATATTTTCTAGAGAATCGTCTGGTGACCATTCTCCTATTGATCACCATAATGGCTTGGGGCATAATTACTTCTCCATTTTCTTGGAACACAGGATTCCTGCCAAGTGATCCTGTACCAGTGGATGCCATTCCCGATATTGGGGAAAATCAACAAATTATTTTCTCACAATGGCCGGGCCGTTCTCCTCAGGATATTGAGGATCAAATCTCTTACCCACTAACCACCTATTTGTTAGGAATACCAGGGGTCAAATCAATCAGAAGTTCTTCTATTTTTGGATTTTCAATGATCAACATCATTTTTGATGAAGACATTGAGTTTTACTGGTCACGATCTAGAATTTTAGAAAAGATAAATTCTCTCCCATCTGGTTTACTACCTGAATCAGTACAACCAACTTTAGGTCCAGATGCAACCGCACTTGGTCAGGTATATTGGTACACTTTAGAGGGCAGAGACAAAGAAGGCAACCCAACGGGCGGTTGGGACTTACATGAAATTCGTACAGTACAGGACTTTTATGTTAAATATGGACTCAATGCTGTTCAGGGTGTTTCTGAGGTGGCTTCTATCGGTGGTTTTGTACAAGAATATCAAATAGATGTAAACCCTGATGCACTCAAGGCCTATGATATACCCTTGCATCAAGTAATGCAAGCCGTACGCAAATCCAATAGGGATGTCGGAGCTAAAACCATTGAAATCAATCAGGCAGAGTACCTAGTAAGAGGATTAGGGTATATCAAATCAGTTGATGATTTGGAAAAAGCAGTTGTCTCTGTACAAGACAATGTCCCCATCCGCATCAAAGATATAGCCGTTGTTTCTCTTGGTCCAGCCACCCGTCGTGGGCTTCTAGACAAAGAAGGAGCTGAGGTCGTAGGTGGTGTAGTGGTCGCCAGGTATGGTTCTAATCCACTCGAGGTAATTAACAACCTGAAAGATAAAATCGCTGAAATAGCACCAGGACTTCCTAAGAAAACGCTAGCAAATGGCACAGAAAGTCAATTGACTATTGTTCCATTCTACGATCGAACTCAGTTAATTAATGAAACCATAGGTACTCTTGAAACAGCACTTTCTCATGAAGTATTAATCAGCATCATTGTAGTGATCATCCTACTTCTCAATTTAAAAGCGTCAATCATTATATCCAGCTTGCTCCCTGTAGGTGTGCTGATGACCTTCATTATCATGAGGTACACAGGTGTTGATGCCAATGTAGTTGCCCTTTCTGGAATTGCCATAGCCATCGGAGTAATGGTAGATGTCGGGATCGTATTTGTAGAAAATATAATCCGGCACCTTGAAATGCCTGAGAACCACGGTGCAAAAGGAAAAGACTTATTAAAAATAATTTATGATGCTACCGTAGAAGTAGCTTCAGCCATCACCACAGCCCTTGCCACCACTGTAGTCAGTTTTGTACCTGTATTTGCTATGGAAT
>CAXBNB010000013.1:0-16690 GCA_963976505.1 uncultured Reichenbachiellaceae bacterium | reverse complement strand
CTTACCGAAATACCAACAAACTTTTTAAAAAACGATATGACAATGAAACTTAATTCGGTTTTATTTATATTTTTACTTGGCATATTTAGCCTTGAAAACGGGTATTCACAAAGCGATGACCGACCCAATATTTTATGGATATCTGTGGAAGACATCAGTTCGAACTTGGGCTGCTATGGTGATTCATTCGCCAAAACTCCTGTATTGGACAAGTTGGCAGAAGGTGGTGTGAGGTATACCAACGCCATTGCCAGCTCTCCGGTATGTGCTGCTGCAAGATCAGCAATCATCACTGGTATGTATGCCAGTTCGCAGGGTACTCAACACATGAGATGTAAAGGAAGGATGCCAGAAGGTTTTAAGTTCTATCCACAAGTGATGCAAGAAGCAGGGTATTTTTGCAGCAACAACGTCAAAACTGATTACAACCTTTCCTACCCTCCGGAAGAAATATGGGATGATCTAGGTAACAGTGCTCATTGGCGTAATAGAAAAGACAAATCACAACCGTTTTTTTCAATTTTCAACCTTACCAACACTCATGAAAGTTGCATAAACTCAAAAGAAAAACACGAATTAAAAACCAAAAACCTTCCAAAAGAATTAAGAGCTGACCCAAGTAAACTCAGCCTTCCACCCTACTTTCCTGATACGCCTAAAGTCAGAGAATTATGGGCAAGACATTATGACAACATTGCCATGATGGATATTTTAATTGAAAATATCCTCAAAGAACTCAAGGAAGATGGACTGGCTGAAAATACAATTATTCTTTACTTTTCTGATCATGGCACAGGGGTACCAAGGCACAAGCGTTGGATGTATGACTCAGGGCTAAAGATTCCAATGATTGCTTATGCTCCCAAGAAATTTCAACATCTTTTAAACGGAAAACCAGGAACAGTCTCAGATGAGCTGGTAAGTTTCATTGACTTAGCTCCTACTGCCATAAATTTGGCAGGTGCCACCATACCATCAAACATGCACGGCCGGGCTTTTCTTGGAGAGAACCTAAAACCAGAAAGAGCCTATGCCTATGCTACCAGAGATCGTATGGATGAGCGATACGATATGCAGAGGTCGGTTAGCAGTAAATATTTCAAATACATAAGGTACTACGAATCATACAAACCTTACACTCAGTACATGAATACTCCTGAAAAAGGAGATATCATGAAGGAAATTAGAAAGGCTCATGCCAATGGCACTCTACCAGCCGCCGGAGCACACATGATGGCACTGACGAAACCAGATGAGGAATTATTCGATTTGAGAAATGATCCTAATGAGCTTAACAACCTTGCCAACGATTCCAACTACAGTCATATATTAGGAGAAATGAGAGAAGCCCACAATCGTTGGTCTGATAACACCAAAGATTCTGGCTTGATTCCTGAAACAATTATAAGAAACTGGGAAAACAAATTCGATGCGTCCATCTATGAAATATTGAGGAGTCAAAATGTACCGATTTCAGAAATCAGGGACGCTGCATTTGGAAAAGATTTGATAGTATTAACAAAATCACTCGATCATGTAAATGAGGCTGTTCGGTATTGGTCTGCCATTAGCTTAGGAAATAGGGTTGAACTATCAAAATATCCTAAAGCAATTGCAAATCTTAATTCAAAATTGAAAGATGATGTAGCTGCTGTGCGAATTGCATCTGCCAGAGCACTCTGCAAAATAGGTGATTTTTACAAAGCAGTTAAGCTACTCAGAGGAGAGATAGAAAGCGAAGATGAGTGGGTACGATTACTTGCCGCACAAGCTCTTGATGAAATTGGTGACAATGCCAAACCAGCCATCAACGAATTACAAAAACGGATTGATACGGATCAAAATAAATATGTAGTTAGAGTTGCAAATCATGCTATAAACCTCATGTTAGGCACACAAAATGAGGTTAGATAATCCATAGGAATAATACACCACATGAAAAATTTACGACCATTTAAAACAACTAATAAAATTGAAAAGTGCAGACTAAACCTTATAAGTTTCGTTTCATTTTGTGTTTTTATTCTCCTGACTTTGGATACTTTTGGTCAAAATATGGTTCCGGAAGATGTACAATACAAGAAACGCCCAACAGAAGCCATAGCTGCCATAGCCCAAGGAGACCCTGATGAAGTGATCAAACAAATGCAGGATTTCTTAAGTGAATTCCCTAATGATTCAGAAAGCCTCTATTGTATGGCAGTAGCCTATTCTTCTAAAAATAAGATACCACAGGCAATGGAATACGTCAAAAAAGCACTGCAATCTGGGTTGCCATTGGAAAGATTCTTGGCAGGACCAAGCAACTTATTGAATAAGTTAACCAGCAGCAAAGAGTTTAAAGTGTTTGCACAAGGCAGGTATTTAAAACTGGTACATGGTCCTATGCTTGGTGACTTGACAGCTACCAGTGCTAAAATATGGGCTAGAACTGACCAAGTTGCAACACTTTCGGTTTCCATTTTTGAAGAAGATGAAAAATGGGAAAAAGATTTCACTAGTACTACTTCAGAAAAAAATGAATTTACAGCTATCATTCAGATCGATGGACTTAAACCTACAACAAAATATAAATATTCGGTAGCTGTTGATGACAGTAAACTATTCGAAAATGGAAGTTTCACAACACCATCGGATAAAGGAGAAAGTGGTAAACTAAAAATTGGTTTCGGTGGAGGTGCTGGATACACTCCCTGGTACGAACGCATGTGGGACACTTTGGCAGTTCAGTCATTTGATGCATTTTTACTTTTAGGCGATAACGTATATGTTGACTTTCCAGAAGTCTCTGAGGCACAGGAATATTGCTATTATAGAAGACAAAGCAGAGCCGAGTTCCGCAGGTTTACACCCAACGTACCCATCTATGCCATTTGGGATGACCATGACTTCACCGTCAATGATGGTGAAGGAGGTGCTGAAATAGAAACCCCGACTTGGAAACGACCTGTTTGGAACACCTTCAAAAACCAATGGGCTAATCCTTATTATGGAGGAGGAAAGGAACATCCAGGTTGCTGGTTCGACTTCTCCCAAGGAGATGTAGATTTCTTTATGCTCGATTGTCGTTATTACCGTGAAAATCCCAAGGAAGTAAATGACCCTTCCATGCTTGGAGCCTATCAGAAAGCTTGGCTATTGAAAAAACTCAAATCTTCTAAAGCTACCTTTAAAGTCATAGCCTCTTCTGTTCCATGGGCCAAAGACACAAAACCTGGCAGTGACGACACATGGGATGGTTTTCCGAATGAACGTGAAGAGATATTTTCATTTATTGAGGAAAATAAAATAGACGGTGTAGTACTTATTTCGGCGGATCGACATAGGTCGGACGCGTGGAAAATGCAGCGACCAAACGGATATGTGATATATGACTTTATGAGTTCTAGATTGACCAATGTACATACTCATGACATCATGCCTAATAGCCTTTTTGGTTACAACAAAAAATGCTCTTTTGGTATGTTGGAGTTCGATACAACACTTGAAGATCCATCCATGACTTACACCATTAAAAATATAGACAATGAAGAAATCCATAAGATGACGGTCTATAAAAGTGAACTTGATTTTCAAAAAGATAAAGTCAAAAACAAAAAAAATTATAAGAAGTAAATACCTTCTAGCAAAACGGAGAATGATAACCCTTGAAATAAAATCATACAAGAATAACACCTATTCAATGATCTTGGTAGCTGGGTTGATGTTTGTTTTTTCACTAACCAATTGTTCCGACTTAAAAAAAACTGATCGTAAAAAGCCAAATATTGTACTGATCATGGCAGATGATATCGGTTTTTCAGATATTGGAGCTTATGGCAGTGAGATTAAAACTCCAAATATTGATGGGCTCGCCAACAATGGATTGAAATTCAAGACATTTTACAATATGGCAAAATGTAATCCTACCCGATCGTCTATGCTTACTGGGTTATACAAAGGCGGAAACGGTGCGGTTCACATAGCCGAATTGACCAGACAAGCTGGATATTATAATATCATGAGTGGAAAAGAACATTTTGACAGTTGGGTACCAAAATACCTAAAAGCTGAAAATGTATTTGACCATTCTTTCTACTTCTGGGCTACAACCGAATATTTTCTTCCACCTTCAGGAAAATTTGAAAGACCATTTTTCCTCGAAGGACGTGAAATAAAAGCAGAAGAGATAGAATACGAACAAGCACCCATGTACAAAACTGATTTCATCACTGACTATGCTATGAAGTGGTTAGATGAAGCTTTTGAAAAAGAGAACCCTTTTTTTCTATACCTACCCTATCATGCGGCACATTATCCACTTCAAGCACGACCAGAAGACATAGCAAAATACCGAGGAGAATACCTAAAGGGTTGGGATCAGCTGCGCACAGAGCGCTTTGAAAAAATGAAAGCATTGAAAGTGCTTCCCTCAAATACAAAATTGAGTACTGCAGAAGGAAACTTGAATAAGCTCAGAGGTTCATTCGTTCCTAGTTATACAGACTATTACCCTTGGGAAGGATTATCAGAAGCCCAAAAAGATTCACTCGATTTGGAAATGGCAGTATTTGCAGCCATCATCGATCGTATGGATCAAAACATCGGGAGGGTTTTGGATAAACTCAAAAAGAACGGAAAGTTGGAGAATACATTGATCATGTTTTTAGTGGACAATGGATCATGCCCTTTCTATTCCAACAAAATAAAGGAGGTACAACCTGGTCCAGCCAATTCCTATTGGAGTTTGAGGTCAACATGGGCCAACCTTGGAAACACTCCTTTCAGACAATACAAGCAGAGTGGACATGAAGGTGGCAGTCATACACCATTTATTGCCAATTGGCCTGGAGTGATCCAACCTGGCACAATTACTGACCAGCCTGGACATGTGGTCGATATTGCCCCTACATTTCTAGATGTCTTAGGTTCTGAATATCCTAAAACCATCAATGGAAACCCGACCTTACCTCTACATGGAAGTTCATTATTACCAATATTCAAAGGAGAACAACGAATAGAACCTGATTTTTTCATCTCCGGATTTACTGAAAACTTCAGGATGTTTAGAAGCGGTGATTGGAAAATTGATCGCATGAATGGGGAGGATTGGGAATTGTACCATATTAAAGAAGATGGATCAGAAACAAACAACCTTGCAGAACAACTGCCGGAAAAGCTAATCGAACTTACCCAAAAATATGAACAGATAAAACCAAGTGTGAATTTGGTTAATGAGGAAGCCAATGATTCGAAGTAAAATTGACAGTGGCAATTTTACTTCGAATCATAATTCTATGTCATTACTTTTCCACACTTACTTTTAATTCTCCCTTTTGCTTCTATCTTCGCCACTTCATTAAAAATATTTTCAATTCAAAAATTACAAGGCAAGATGAAAACATGGTATTCGTGCAAAGTAAAGCATGCAGTGACGACAGAAGACGGTGGACTGAAACAGATAACGGATACCTTTTTGGTTGACGGAGTATCATTTACTGATGCAGAAAAGAGAATATATGAAATAAGTGAAAGAGATATTCGTGGTGAATTTATGATCATCAATATTGCTAAAACCAATATTGCTGAGGTCATCAACTACGAAGATTCTGAAAACTGGTTCAAATGTAAGGTAGCCTATGTTACTGTTGACGAAGAGGCTCAAAAAGAAAAGAAGATCAACAATTATTTCTTAGTAGGTGCAGACAATGCTAAAATAGCTTACGATAGAATTGAGGACAATTTGAGTTCAATGATGGTTCCGGTAGAAATTCCTTCCATTGCATTGACTACTTTTATTGACGTATTTCCTTTCAACGAGGAAGAACTCAACCAAAAAGTACCTGAAAATTTTGTTCCGGTCAACGATATAGAAAATTCAGATGTTGAAAATGCAATCGAATCAGAACAGGAAGAAGAATTACAAGATTAAAACATAATTATATAATCTATACTTTAAATCAATTAATGCACCGAATATCAATTTGGCTAAAGCATATACAAATGTTTGGAACAGTCAACCGAGCAGTTTAAGAATGTTAGACACAATTATTGCTTATTAAATACCATCTCAGATCAGATTTGAGCATAAAATTAAGAGGTGTTTAAGATTGGCAATATTTGTTTGGCATTAATTGTTTTAATGTATTTCTTTGCACATATTTTTTAAACCAAATATTAATATAATGTCAGAAATAGCACAAAAAGTAAATTCAATAATTATTGACAAGCTTGGAGTTGAAGAATCTGAAGTAACGCCAGAGGCAAGCTTCACTAACGATCTAGGTGCAGATTCATTGGATACAGTGGAGCTCATCATGGAATTTGAAAAAGAATTTAATATATCTATTCCAGATGATCAAGCAGAAAACATAGGTACTGTAGGTCAAGCTATCGCATATCTGGAAGAAAACGTAAAGTAATTTTCTATTTTCGAAAGAATTAATTTATGCAATTAAAACGAGTTGTTGTAACTGGCATTGGGGCATTAACACCAATAGGAAACAATGCACAAGAATATTGGGACGGTTTGTCTAATGGGGTAAGTGGCGCAGCGCCAATTACACGATTCGATGCAGAAAAATTCAAAACAAGATTTGCTTGTGAAGTAAAGGGGTACGATGCGAATGATTTCTTTGATAGAAAAGAAGCACGCAAAATGGATCCTTTCACTCAATATGGCATGATCGTAGCAGATCAGGCAATGGCTGATTCAGGATTGGATACTACAAAAATCAATCTTGATAGAGCCGGAGTTATCTGGGGAGCAGGTATTGGAGGACTAAAATCTTTTCAAGACGAAGTGATCAATTTCGCCAATGGCGATGGCACTCCTAGATACAATCCTTTCTTTATTCCTAAAATGATAGCTGATATCGCACCAGGAATGATCTCTATTAAACACGGTTTTAGAGGACCCAATTTTACTACAGTAAGTGCTTGTGCCTCAGGAACCAATGCAATCATCGATTCCTTCAACTACATCAGGTTGGGAATGGCTGATCTTTTCCTAACTGGTGGTTCTGAAGCAGCAGTAACAGAATCAGGAGTAGGAGGATTCAATGCACTGAAAGCATTGTCCGAAAGAAATGATTCTCCTGAAACTGCCTCTAGACCTTTTGACAAAGACAGAAATGGATTTGTGTTAGGTGAAGGTGGGGCCAGTTTGGTTCTAGAAGAATACGAACATGCTAAAGCAAGGGGAGCTAAAATTTATGCTGAAATGATAGGATGTGGCATGTCTGCAGATGCCTATCACATGACTGCACCACATCCAGAAGGTATAGGAGCAACCAATGTAATGCTCAATGCACTCAAGGATGCTAACATTGCATTGACCGATGTTGATTACATCAATGTACATGGAACATCAACTCCGTTGGGAGATGTCAGTGAAACCAAAGCGATACAAGCTGTCTTTGGCGAACATGCGTACAAACTCAATATCAGCTCTACCAAATCCATGACTGGTCACTTATTAGGTGCCGCCGGAGCTATTGAAGCTGCAGCATGTATTATGGCCATACAAAACCAAACGATCCCTCCGACCATCAATCACTTTACTGATGATGAAGCGTTCGATCCTAAACTAAACTTTACTTTCAACAAGGCTCAAAAGCGTAAAGTTGAAATAGTTCTAAGCAACACGTTTGGATTTGGAGGACACAATACTTCTATTATATTCCGTAAATTTGAGGGATAATAAGTTCTACAATTTAAAGTTTTTGCAGTCTGTTTGGTCTAACTAAATCTACGAATAAGGATTACCAGAAACACTTAAAAAGTATTATTGGCAGTAATCCATCCAATCTGGAATTGTATTTCCTTGCGATGCGTCACAGCTCAGCAGGAACCGAAGAACGCAAAGGTTTTATTGAATCTAATGAAAGACTCGAGTATTTAGGTGATGCTGTGCTCAGCATGGTGATAGCTGAATTTTTATTCACCAAATTTCCACTCAAAGACGAAGGATTCCTTACTGAAATCAGATCAAGGATTGTCAATCGTGAAAGCCTAAACAATCTTGCACGTACCATTGGCTTGTCAGAACTCATACAATACAATGGCATTCAAAATACCAAAAGCCAATCCTTTAAATCTATCTATGGAAATGCCCTAGAAGCCCTTATAGGAGCTGTCTTTCTAGATAAAGGCCATAAATTTTGCAGAACATTTATTCTCAAAAAACTGGTCATACCACATTTTGATATTACGCATGTAATCAACAACGACAATAATTTTAAAAGTAAAATTATTGAATGGTCTCAAAAAGAAAACCGTAATGTGTCATTCAAAGTAGTTGAAATTGACTCAGACAAACACTACAAAAGATTTGAGGCAAGCGTAGTGCTTGATAAGAAAACAATCAAAAAAGGCTATGGCTTAACCAAGAAAAAAGCAGAACAAGATGCAGCCGAAAAATCTTGTGTATTATTAAAAATAAAATGATAGCAGAGTACTGTCATTATTTTGCTCCATAATTCCACACTACTCTCTCCTATTCAAATATATTTGCAGCATCAAAATTGACAGCAACGGCTTACGCTTGTCATAGTTTATTTTCAATAACAATTAACAATGCCTGATACAGACACTTATACTCCGAAAGAAGGTTTCATCAAAATAGGTGGTGCTTGTCTCAATCAAACTCCTATTGATTGGAAAAATAATTTTGATAATATCGTTGATGCCATTTCCTCTGCAAAAAAAGCAGGTGTAAAAATTCTGTGTTTACCGGAGTTATGCATCACAGGATATGGGTGTGAAGACATGTTTTTGAGCGATTGGCTTCCAGAAAAAGCATTGAGTCTTTTACATCAAATGGCTCCTTTTTGTGAAAATATTGCCATAGCAGTAGGTTTGCCTCTTGTCTTTGAAGGTAAAGCCTATAATACCACATGTCTTATACAGAATAAGGAAATAAAAGGGTTTTATGCCAAACAATTCTTAGCAAATGACGGTGTGCATTATGAAAAAAGATGGTTCACTGAATGGAAACAAGGTCATCAAGTAGAGGTTAATCTTAAAGGACAGAAATATCCATTGGGAGATATTACCTTCGAACTATACGGCATAAAAACAGGATTTGAAATATGTGAAGATGCATGGCATCATGACAGACCAAAGGGGTTCAATTAATTTTAAACCCGAGTGCTAGCCATTTCTCTTTTGGAAAACACAAAACAAGAGAAGAATTGGTCACATCTAGTAGTAAAAGTTTCGAGTGCTGTTATATGTACGTGAACCTTTTAGGCAATCAATCTGGCAGGATAATCTATGATGGCGATATTCTTATTGCCAATAGAGGAGAATTAATAGGAAGAAATAAAAGACTATCATTCAAGAAATTCAACCTACTCACCTGTGAAATAAATACAGAGAGTAATACACATATTCCCAATGTTGAAGAAGATTGGAAAGGCAAAAATGTAGAATTTGCAAGAGCAACATCACTGGGTCTTTTTGATTATTTGAGAAAAAGCAGAACCAAGGGTTTCACATTATCACTTAGTGGTGGTGCGGATTCTTCCTCTATAGCTGTATTGGTAGCGGAAATGGTGAGAAACGGTGTTGAGGGTTTAGGAGAGCTAACATTTCTTCAAAACCTGAACCTTACCGATCTGGTATTTGACTCAGAAAAACGCTCAGAAAGAAATAAGAAGATCGTAAGTCAGTTGCTTACAACTGCTTATCAAGGAACGAAAAACTCGTCAATAGACACATTAGATTCTGCTCAAGGTCTAGCACAATCAATCGGAGCTATTTTTTACAATTGGAATATTGACAACATTGTAAAAGAAAATACAGACATTATTCAAAATGCGATTGAAAGGGAATTAAATTGGACAAATGATGATATTGCTTTACAAAACATTCAGGCCAGATCCAGGTCACCCATAATTTGGATGTTGGCCAATATTAAAGGTCAAATCTTATTGACTACATCCAATAGAAGTGAAGGTGACGTTGGATATACTACCATGGATGGAGATACCAGTGGAAGTTTTGCTCCGATTGCCGGTGTAGACAAAGAATTTATCCTCAACTGGCTCAGATACGCCGAAAAAGAGTTGGGTTACGTAGGTCTCAAAGCTGTCAACAGCTTGTCTCCTACTGCCGAACTTCGTCCTTCGAATATGGATCAGACCGATGAAACAGACTTAATGCCCTACCCTATTTTAAGGTCAATTGAGTATTTTGCAATCAGAAACCATCAGTCTCCAAAGGCAACATTTGAAGCTGTAAGATCTGAATTCAAAATTGAGCCTGAAATATTAAAAGGATATATCAGAAAATTCTTTAAGCTCTGGTCTATCAACCAATGGAAGCGTGAACGCTTGGCCCCCTCTTTTCATTTAGATGATTTCAATGTTGATCCAAAAACCTGGTGCAGGTTTCCTATATTATCTGGAAGTTTTGATGAAGAATTGAAGAATTTATAATTTTATGGTAGTGGAGAGATGTCAAAATCATTTTTCAAACAACCATACACCTTATGTATAGGCAAGCCCATAACATTATAAAATGAGCCTTCTATTTTGTCAATAGCCACCATTCCAATCCATTCCTGAATTCCGTAAGCTCCAGCTTTGTCATAAGGCTTGTATTTTTCAATATAGTAATCTATCTCTTGCAAAGTGATGCGATTAAAATTCACTCTAGTCACATCATCAAAAGAAACCATTTTTGTATCTGAAGAAATACAAACCCCTGTAACTACCGAGTGAGAGCCCTCAGACATGCTTTGCAGCATAGACCTAGCTTCATCGGCATTTTTAGGTTTTCCAAGTATTTGATCCTTGGCAATAACCACTGTATCAGAAGTAACAATTATTTCTTGACTCAGTAATTTGCGGTATTCCTTATTCTTTTTCTCTGCTAGGAATTTTGCAACATCTAGGATGGGCATGCTATTATCAATAGATTCATCTATATCTTGCGTAAACACTTCGAATTTGAACCCAGCTTGAGCCATCAATTCCTGTCTCCTTGGGGAATTAGAAGCCACTATTAGTTTAGTCATTCCTCAATAAATTTTTATTAAAATTCAATTTCATAAACGATAAGACTTTTAATCCAAATAAGCTCTTTGTTTCCACTTTCCGTTATTTCTACTCTGAGTATCAAGTTTAGATTCCTTGACTGTAGTTGAATCCGTCAAAAGCATTAAGGCTATAGCACCCGCAATCTTTTCTTCTTCTTGAGATTCGGAGGCCATCTTAATGTCATCGGGGTTAAAAAAGTGCTTCACAAAATTGGTATCAAAACTCCCATTTATAAATGCTTCATGATTAATAGCAAATTTGCAAAATGACAAAGTAGTTTGAACGCCTGAAATATTAAACTCATCTATAGCCCTTGTCATTCTAGCAATGGCTTCATTTCTATCCTTACCAGTCGCAATCAGCTTACCTATCATCGGATCATAGAATATTGGAATCTGCATCCCTTCTTCAAAGCCATCATCGACTCTTATCCCCAGCCCTTGTGGTCTTTTATAAGTATTATCATCAGGATTTTCTGCATAGACTCTACATTCAATTGCATGTCCCCTGATCGACAGGTCAGATTGTTTGATTTCTAAAGCCTTCCCTTCAGCAATTTTAATTTGTTCCTTCACCAAATCTATCCCTGTTATTTCTTCTGTCACACAATGCTCTACTTGCAGCCTTGTGTTCATTTCAAGAAAAAAGAAGTCAAGGTTTTCATTCACGATAAATTCAACTGTACCAGTTCCATAATAATCACATGCCTGAGCCACTTTAACAGCTGCTTCGCCAATAAGCTGTCTTCTTTTATCATCAAAAACCGAAGATGGGGCTTCTTCAATTACCTTTTGGTGTCGCCTTTGAATACTACATTCTCTTTCAAACAAATGAATGGTATTTCCATGTTGATCTGCAAGTATTTGGACTTCAATGTGTTTAGGTGAAGTAATGAATTTTTCGAGAAATACCGCTCCATTTCCGAATGACGATTTAGCCTCACTGATAGCCCTTTCCATTTGTTCTTGCAATTCGTATTCTCCTTCAACAACCCGCATTCCTTTACCACCACCACCAGCACTGGCTTTAATCAGTACCGGATAACCGATTTCTTTGGCAATTTTCTTTGCTTCCGTTACATTATCTATTGCCCTATTGATTCCAGGAACCATGGGGATATCATAAGCCGAAACCGCATTTTTTGCTGCCAACTTATCTCCCATTATTTCAATAGAACGAGCAGATGGCCCTATAAAAATCAACCCTGCTGCTTCTACTTTTCTGGCGAAATCAGCATTTTCAGAAAGAAAACCATAACCTGGATGGATTGCATCCACATTTCTATTCTTACAAACTTCAATTATTCTTTCTCCTTTCAAATAAGATTCTGATGATGGTGATGGTCCCAAACAAACGGCTTCATCTGCAAAACGTACATGTGGGGCATTTCTATCTATTTCACTAAAAACTGCAACCGTAGAGACACCCATTTCTTTGGCTGACCTCATCACTCTAAGAGCGATTTCGCCTCTATTTGCAACTAAAATTTTCTTTATTTGAGCCATATTTATTCAATGTGTATATGAGCCCCAAGATAGCAAACTCTCTTCATAAATATTATTACCAAGTATAGAGTTCGTGACAGAAAGCAATCAAAACAAAAACATTCATCAGAAACAGCCATTTATTATGCAAAAACGCATGATTTTAGATTTTTGAAATTTGCGTAGAATGATAGAAATATTAACTTTGCAGCGCAAAAAATAATCGCCAACTCTGGCATGCACCAAGATCTAATTAATGGATATATTCAAGAAATTTTCAGAAGATAAGGGACCTCTAGGAAAACACTCTTCACTAGATGAGGATAATTTTTATATGTTTCCTAAGTTGGAGGGGCCTATAGCTCCCAGAATGAAATTTAGAGGAAAAGAAGTACTTACATGGAGTTTGAACAATTATCTTGGGTTGGCCAACCTACCTGAAGTAAGAGAAGCGGACACCAGAGCCACCGAAGAATGGGGACTTGCTTACCCAATGGGAGCCCGAATGATGACAGGCAACACAGTTCAGCATGAAAAATTTGAAAAACAACTTGCTGAATTCATAGAAAAGGAATCTGTGATGTTGCTCAACTACGGTTATCAAGGCATAATGTCAGTAATTGATGCAATAGCTGGAAGAAAGGATGTAATTGTGTATGATGCTGAATCCCACGCTTGTATCATGGATGGCTTGAGGCTGCATGTAGGAAAACGATATGTGTATCAGCACAATGACATGGCTAGTCTTGACAAACAGCTGGTAAGAGCTACAAAACTCGCCAATGAAAATGGCGGTGGAGTACTCGTGATTACTGAAGGTGTCTTCGGCATGTCTGGAAGCATGGGTAACCTCAAAGACATTGTTGCTTTAAAAGAAAAATTCGAGTTTAGACTACTTGTTGATGATGCTCATGGATTTGGCACTATGGGTGATACAGGTGCAGGAACCGGAGAAGAGCAAGGGGTTCAAGATGGTATAGATTTATACTTTTCTACTTTTGCCAAGTCAATGGCCAGTATAGGAGCATTTATAGGCGGTGATCTAGAAATCATTGAATATTTAAAATACAATACTCGTTCTCAAATTTTCGCCAAATCATTGCCAATGCCATTGGTGATTGGAAATATGAAAAGGTTGGAACTTCTCAGAACAAGACCTGAACTAAAAGAACAACTTTGGAAAGTCGTAAATGCTTTGCAAAATGGCTTAAAGGAAAAAGGGTTTAATATCGGAAGGACACAGTCTCCTGTAACTCCCGTTTTGCTCAGTGGAGGCTGGCAAGAAGCTGCTAACTTGATAAAAGATCTAAGGAACAACTATAATATTTTCTGTTCAATGATAGTTTATCCAGTAGTTCCGAAAGATGTGATCATGTTGAGGATAATCCCTACAGCTGCTCACAGTTTGGACGATGTAAAAGAAACCATTGAAGTATTTGAAGCAATAAAAGACAAACTAGACAAGGGTGTTTATAAGAATACTGTGATCGAACCCGTAGTTTCTCAGTAATTTTTAATAAAAAACCCTGTTTACTTTAATTATATAAACATTTTTAATATTATTGCCATCGCTTATTTAATTATCAATAACCTTAAAAAAATAAACAAACATGAAAAGATTTGAAGAAATCAGTAATTTAATAGCATCTCTAGAAGGAGATTTTGAAAAATTCTATGACAAAAAAAATCAAGCTGCTGGAACAAGAGTAAGAAAAGGTATGCAAGAATTGAAAAACATCGCTCAGGATATCAGAGTTGAGGTTCAGGATCTTAAGAACGGATAATTAAAGTAAGACTTTATATAAAAAAAGGAGTGCAATTGCACTCCTTTTTTTATATCCAATTTTATTCAGAACATATCATTAACCACATTGAGTGCTACTCTAATTGCTTGTAATAATACAGCTCATAGCCTGGAAGCAATTCAGGATGAATCATTTTGATGTGATCAGCCAATACAATATCCGCTCGCAATACACCAGATTCGAAATAATCATTCGCTCCAGCCTCGTTTACTCTATTGACATAAGAATAGATTCTTTTATCTTTAAATGCCTTAAAGTCGGCATAGCGGGGATCTGCTTCCTTTAACTGTGAAAGGCTTTCAAATCCACCAACCCCAATCCATACATCTGTTGAATGTGCTTTTTCATAAACCACTTCAAAATCAAGATTTAACCAGCCAGTATCGTTATCATTTTGCCATAAATACTCTCCTCCAGCATTCGCAATAAGTAATGCACCATAATTCTTCGCTGCAGGCATAAACCACGAACCGCCATACAAAGAACCGCTAAACACTGTCACTTTATCTACCTCATCAGTAAGAGTGACCAATGAATCATACTTAAGCACCGTATTTTCAAAATATGAATTAGCCTCCTTTTCTTTATCAAAAAAAACACTCATAAACTTGATCCACTCTGCCCTACCCAAGGCAGAAGTTTCTAAGTAATCGGCATTGATCACCACAGGAATTCCTAGTTCTTCCAGCTTATTCAACTGTCGATCTTCATTTCCTGTGTTAAATGCCATAACTATATCAGGATCAATGGCCAAAATGCCCTCTATATTCATCTTGGCTTCTATACCTACATCTGTGATACTTCCATTTTTCACCTTATCAATAATCTGAGGAGAATAAATATATTGAGTTTGAGGAAACCCCTTCAAACGATCAACTACACCTAGTTTCTCAAGCAATACAATTTGAGATGTAGAATTACAGACCAAATTTTCAATAGGGATGACGATCTCTTTTCCTAAATTTTTAATGGAATCTGCCAAGGGCTTGTCTTTATGTCTCAATACATACTTGAGTGAAGCACTACTACCCTGCCAAGGTGTTTTCAGAGTAACTAATTTATATCCATCGCCATATTCTATATCAAATGCACTGGCATATATTATTGACACCAGGTCATTGGTCTGTTCGACTTTACTGTTTTGATTCTTATCTGTTACATTTTCTTGTATCCGATTGCAGCCAATTAACATGACCAATATCAATAATTTCTTCAAGCTTCAGGTGTTAGGTTTAAAAGTTGTAAAGATGAAAAAGAAATTTCAAGTACAAAGAATGTTCTAGATATTAAGAATTCAAATTTTCACAAATACATAGATCTGCCTATTGAAAATATTTAAAAATATGCTAACCTTGCGGAAATTATTGGTTCTCGATCATGTTTTTCATGTTGAGATTAAAAGGGAATCCGGTACTCATTATGAAATTCCGGAGCTGTCCCCGCAACTGTATTCCTATAGAGGTTTCTGAAACACCACAGCCACTGCTCCTTTTGGGGTGGGAAGGCCTCAGAAACTAGGAAAGCCAGGAGACCTGCCAACAATTATTTAATCTGAGCTTTCGGGAGAAAAGTGATGAATACTCAGCTGCCAATCCATGGTAAATGCAGCTATCTATTCTCATTCAACCTTAGCTCATAGTTGTTTAATATTAATTTAAAAATACTATGAGAGAATTACAAAAAATTCCAACAAAGACTTTGGCGGTAGCCGGGGTAATCCTTTTATTTTTTTACAATGCATCTGGTCAGGAAAACACCACTGAGTCCAAAGAAGTACTACTAGACAAAGTAGTTGTAACAGGAACCAAATTTGATTTACCCATAGAAAAATCAGGTAAGTCGATCTACAAACTGACCAATGAAGACTTAGAAAGAAACTCTGGAAAAACATTTTCAGAACTGCTCAATGAGGTACCTGGCATCCAGATTGATGGCAATTTCGGTACACCCGGTACAAATATGAGCTACTACCTGAGAGGTGGACGAAATAAAAACACATTGATACTCATTGATGGCGTACCTCTTAATGACCCCTCAGGCATCAATGCATCTTATGACCTCAGGTACCTTCCTGTTAGTCAAATAGAATCAATTGAAGTACTGAAAGGAGGTTTAAGCACACTTTATGGTACTGGCGCATCTGCTGGCGTCATCAACATAAAATTAAAAGACGCCACTAAAGAATCTTTGTCAGGTCAGGTACAAGCAAGTGCTGGGTCGTACAATACATACAGTACCAGTGGCAATTTGAATGGGACTTCAGATAAGTTCTCGTATTTTGTTTATGGCAATTACCTGACCTCTGGTGGATTTTCTGCTGCTTCAGATGAAAATGCCAGTTCCAAATTTGCCAAAGATGGATTCAAACAGAAAAATG
>CAXBNB010000012.1:0-16755 GCA_963976505.1 uncultured Reichenbachiellaceae bacterium | reverse complement strand
TATTTCTAAAGTCATCAATATAAAATAGTTCTCTTTTAGACCTGCCACCATACCAATAAGTTACTTTTCTTCCTGTCTTTAAAGTGTGAAATAAGTGAAATAAGTGTGATCTCATTGGCGCCATTCCAGCTCCACCACCTACATAAATCATTTCTGATCCAGTCTCTTTTATGAAGAATTCACCGTAAGGTCCAGATATCGTTACCTTATCTCCCACTTTTCTTGAAAAAACATAAGAAGAACAAATCCCTGGATTTACATCCATCCAAGCATTTTTGCCTCTGTCCCATGGCGGGGTTGCAATTCTAATGGTCAACATCACAATGTTGCCTTCTGCAGGATGGTTTGCCATTGAGTAAGCCCTGAATATAGGCTCATCATTTTTCATTTTCAGATCCCACAAACCAAACTTATCCCAATCTTCTTTAAACTTGTCCGGACCTGCAGGATCATTTTCATCAGGACGTATGTCAATGTCCTTAAAGTCAACTTCACATTTTGGGACGTCAATCTGAATGTATCCTCCAGCTTGGAAGTCCAAAGTCTCACCCTCAGGTAATCTTACTATAAATGCTTTTATAAAAGTTGCAACGTTGAAATTAGATATGACTTCACATTCCCACTTCTTGATTCCAAATATCTCTTCAGGAATCTCAATGTTCATGTCTTCCTTTACTTTTACTTGACAAGAAAGTCTCACTTTCTCTTTTTGCTCAGTTCGGCTCAAATGACCAACCTCTGTCGGTAAGACATCTCCTCCTCCATCTAATACTTTACACTTGCACATCGCACAAGTACCTCCACCGCCACATGCCGAAGGAAGAAATATTTTTTGACCTCCAAGAGTGGATAGTAGTGTTGACCCTGCTGATGCAGTAATCGGATTTGCTGTATCACCGTTGATGGTAATTTTTACATCGCCTGATTGTACTAGTTTAGATTGTGCAAATAGCAAAATAAACACCAGTAGCAAAATCACCATTGTGAAGGCTACAATAGATGTAATTATGATAAAAGAAGACATTATAAAAGAAGTTTTATTTTATACAGGTAAAAATCTGGCACAAATATAATTCAATCTCTATGATTTCAATAAGTTGACACTATTTTTTACCTCTAAGAATTTAAGCTCTAACGTGCTATATTTGATAAGAACCAATAAATACAAAATATGAAGAAAGTTACAGGAATAGGTGGGGTATTCTTTAAATGTAAAGATCCCGATGAAATGCGAGAATGGTATGGGAAAAATTTAGGTTTAGTTACCAATGATTATGGGTCGTTATTTGAATTTCGTTCCAGTAACATTCCTGATAAAAAGGAATACCTCCAGTGGAGTACTATGTCTGAAAAAAGCAACTACTTCGACCCGTCTCAAAAACAATTCATGATCAATTACAGAGTAGAAAATTTAGTTGATCTTCTAGAAGAACTCAAAAATAGCGGTATTGAAATAATAGGAGAGATGGAAGAATATGAATATGGAAAGTTTGCCTGGATACTAGATCCCGAAGGTAACAAAATTGAATTATGGGAACCTATCGATGAAGTTTTCACCAAAGAATATGAGGGAAAAACCAC
Source organism: uncultured Reichenbachiellaceae bacterium (assembly GCA_963976505.1). Classification (GTDB taxonomy): domain Bacteria; phylum Bacteroidota; class Bacteroidia; order Cytophagales; family Cyclobacteriaceae; genus CAXBNB01. The sequence goes on along the minus strand of CAXBNB010000012.1, from coordinate 15,174 downwards.
ACGCTAAGCTCAGTTCATTCTATTTGCATAATTGAATTATGCATAATATTTAAATGTAATTTAATATCTCTTATAAAACCATTCAAAAAGCGAGCAATTTGGTCCATGTGCCTTTTATTCTATTATACTTAATAGTGCTTCTGAGCGCTTTGAACCAGTATTTATTTACTTCTACAGCAAAAGAGGGCTGCATATAGCAGTTGATGGTACACCCTTCACATGCGGGGAGTCTCCCTTCCAAGGCTACTAACTTTTGTACTTCATCTGAATGATATAGATCATACAAATTGTTTTTTATTGGAAAAGTTTTTTCTCCCAAATGATAACAAGGCAATACAAGTTCATTTTCCGGACTGATGACAAGCGTAGTGCTGGCTGCCTTGCATATTGGATCGTCAACTTTGTTTCCTCCATCTTTTCTCAAATCTATAAAAGCCTCATTCAAATAAACATTCTTCTTTTTACCCCACCACTTCAAAATATTCAAAGTGTCATCAGAAAGTGATGGTCCAGATGCTACATCATTATAACTAAATGCTGGATTCAATATTAAAACCAAGTCATTGGGAAGGCATATTTTTTCATACACCTCCTTTATCTGATCTGTATTTTTTTCAAATACCGTGAATAGAATGTCTGGCCTTTCATTTAGATCAATAGCCGTACGAATAGACTCGATCACAAAATCAAAACACTCGACACCCCTCATTTGATCATGTTCATTTTTATCCGATGAATCCAAAGAAAAATGTAGCATATCAATTTTACCTTGAAGTCTTCCCGCCAATTTCGGGTACAACAAGCAGTTGGTCGTGAGTGTTGTGATAAACCCCATTTCCTTAGCCAATTCCAGTAATAAATCTATCTCACGGTGTAATAAGGGTTCTCCACCTGTAAAGTCAATCACCTTTACGCCTAATTTCCTGAGATCCATAAGGTTCTTCCTAGCAGTTTCTACATTTACATAAGGAGATGGCTTTTCCCATATATCACAAAAACTACATTTGGCATTGCATCGGTAGGTTACATAATAGTTACATAATATAGGATGTTTGATTAGCCTCATTCAATGACGTTATCGATACTACGTGTAAATTAAAATGATATATTCTGTTGTAAAAATAGGCTAAAGCCTTCCGAACATATTCGAAATGGAACTAATTTTGAATTTATGACTAGGACAGAACTCTTCGAACAAATAAAGCTAAAACAATCATTCCTTTGTGTTGGGTTAGATACGGACATCAACAAAATACCAAAACACCTACTCGATCTAGAAGATCCTATTTTCGAATTCAACAAGCAGATCATAGACGCTACCAAAGAATTTGCAATAGCCTACAAACCAAATATAGCTTTTTATGAAGCCATGGGAGCAACGGGTTGGAAGTCTCTGGAAAAGACAATCGATTACATTCCGAACGATATATTCACCATTGCTGATGCCAAAAGAGGTGACATTAGCAACACTTCTTCATTGTATGCTAGGGCATTTTTCGAAAACATGAGTTTTGATTCGGTAACAGTTGCCCCATATATGGGAATAGATTCTGTTTCTCCTTTTTTACAATTCAAAGACAAATGGGTCATACTGCTTGCTGTCACATCCAATGAAGGTGGCAAAGATTTTCAGTTCCTTGAAACAGATGGTAAACCGCTTTATAAACATGTTTTGTCAAAATCAAGTCAATGGGGTACTCCGGACAACCTCATGTATGTTGTTGGTGCTACCAGACCTGAGTACCTCACAGAAATACGTGACATCATTCCAGATCATTTTCTCCTTGTGCCCGGCATAGGCGCTCAAGGTGGTGATTTAGAAGCTGTCTGTAAGTTCGGAATGAACAGTTCATGCGGATTAATAGTAAATTCTGCTCGAGGTATCATCTACAAAAGTAATGGAGACAATTTTGCGGAAGCTGCTCGCTTAGAGGCTAAATTATTACAGCTGGAAATGAAACAACTAATGGAAAAATGCATGTAGCATCAGCACAATGCTATCACTGAAGTTAATAAAAAATATCATCAGTGAGCCTCAAAAAAGAGCATTTAGCCCATCGGCAGATGTTTCGCTTCAATTCTGGTAATTACCAACAATAAATTTGGCCTCAAGTTTGTTCCCTTTAGGAAATCTATTAATTACCTTAGTAATAAGAAATAAAATTAACCTGTCAAAACCTTCTTGACTTTAAATATTCAGATACCATGCGACTAACTATTTATGTTGTTTTATTCTTATCCCATTCACTTTTTAATTTCTCCATAGCTCAAAAATCTGTTAATATTGTCTCCTTGGAATATGGATCCAAATTGATTTCTGTTCCTCCATCAATGGTAGAGATCACAGAGAGAAAAATACTAGCCAAATACTCTCCAGGAGCTCTTTTTGACCAAGGCCCGTATGTATGGAGTTCTAAAAGTACTCGGTTTCCGTTTGAGTTTGTCGTAGAATTAGCAGAGGAATATAGAATCCGACAATTAGTGTTTAATAATAAGTGCGAATTTTATCCGGGTATTGAAGCGAAGAATGTAAGAGTAGAAATGTCGGATACCGAAAAGGATTCTGGTTTCAGCGTGGTAGGGGAATACGAACTCAAAAAAGAAACCAATAACATTTTTGACATACCTAATATCAAAGCCAGGTGGATCAAACTCGTGATTTTAAGTAATTACGGTAATCCCGAACGAGTACAACTTGCAGAATTTGAAGCAATAGGAATACCAGCTAACAAAATTAAAAGAACAGTTGAAGTAGATGGAATCTGGCACACCAACTGGCAAGACATAACTTTTGTACAAGAAGGAGAAACATTTACAGGCAGTTATATATATACCAACGGTAAAAGTAAAATCAAAGGAAAAGTTAGCAATGGCAAAATCAGTCAAAATTCAATTGAATTCGATTGGAATGAGAAAAAAGTAAAAGGGAAAGCAAAACTTTATTTAAATCAAGAGGGCAATAGAGTCTCAGGATTGTGGAACAATGCTGATAACCCTAAAGATTTTAATTTATGGACAATGACTCGCAATGTGGTAGAAAGTAAACCTATTGAATATTCCGAACCTGTAGAAGAAGAGAAAATAATAGAAAAAGAAGAGGTCGCATTGGTAGAGGTTGAAGCAAAAAAAGAAGTGACCCCTATAGTCAAGCCGGTTGTAAAAATTGGAGATGATGAAGTAAAAGTCGGTAGCACTATCATCTTAAAGAATGTTTTTTTCGATCTAGGGAAATCAACAGTCAAACCAAATTCGCATACCGAACTAGATAAACTTTACGGCTACTTAACGGACAACCCTAGTACTGCGGTAACCATCAACGGACATACAGACAAATTAGGTGACCCGAAAAAAAACCTGATATTGTCTCAACAAAGAGCTGACGCCATCATGGAGTATTTAACAAAAAAAGGAATAGATAAGAAAAGAATATCAACAGCAGGAAAAGGAGATACCGAAATCATTTGCCCTACTCCATGTAAAGAAAACAGAAGGGTAGATTTTGTTTTAGATGAGAAATAAGACCTTACAATTAATTCTTTGAACAGAAGTAAATAATTTCATCCTTAGGTAAAGCATATTTTATTTGCTCTTCCTTAGAAAGTTCATTTACAAAATTGTCTTCCGTAACATTAAATCCTACTGACCTCAAGCGATCTGGGTAATCTTTGCCATAGAGCCTTACATGATCATCCTGGCCATAAAGTTTTTCCCTCTCTTTTGGGTCTGTAACTTCAGAGTCCTCTAACGTAACATCAGGAACGGGATGAAATAATGGTATTTGAATAATGGCAAAACCCCCAGGCTTCAGCACTCTAAAGATTTCACTCATGGACTTGAAGTCATTTTCAACATGTTCCATGACATGATTACAAAATACAACTTCAAAACTATTGTCATCAAACGGCATTTCATGTATATCCATTTTAACCTTAGCCAGTGGTGACTCTAAGTCAGCAGTGATATAATTTTCTTTATGAATCTTTTCAAAAAGATCTATAAAACATATTTCTGGAGCTATATGAAGTACGTTTTGTTCGGCAGTAAAAAAACTGGTTTTTTCTTTCAGAAACAACCACATCAATCTATGACGCTCTAACGAAAGACAATTGGAGCACAGTGCATTCTCACGGGCTTCTCTCCCATAAGGAACAAACTTCCTAAAATTACTTTCACAAACAGGGCATTGTACTTTATTCCCAACATAGAAAATGGAAACTACTTTCAATACAACATGACTAAAAAGTTGTAAATATTTTCTAGGAACATGCTTTAATAAGAAGCTGATAATTTGTTTCAAGAGTATCGATTTTTGAGTGGCAAATATATGATTTTGATTTTACATAACTCTAAATAGAGATCAAGACATATAACTCGGCTCATACCGATAATCCGTTTAGATGTAATGAGTAAGACTTGTAGTGTGCATTATTGAAAAATGCACACCGATTTATTAGTCATAAAGTGGTATAAAATAACTACTTACACTTTTTATTTTATACTGTTCATATATCTTTGCGCAAGTTTTTTAAAAGGGCTTCATGCCCTTTTTTATTTATGCAAATGACTAACTAAATCTTTATAGAATGAATAACATAATTTACGTGCCAATTGCTTTGGCTTGTGTTGGACTAATATTTATGCTGATCAAAATGGCATGGGTCAAAAAACAAAGCCCTGGAAATGAAAAAATGCAGGAAATATCCAAAGCAATTAAAGAAGGTGCTCTGGCCTTTCTAAATGCTGAATACCGACTCCTTTTGATATTTGTTGTAATTGCTTCGGCTGCTCTTTTTGCTATTTCAACCTTAGTGGACACCACGAGTTGGATGATCGTACCAGCATTTATTTTTGGAGCTTTCTTTTCTGCCCTTGCTGGAAATATCGGAATGAGAATTGCAACAGACTCTAACAACCGCACCGCCGAAGCTGCAAGAACCAGTTTACCTCAAGCACTGAAGGTTTCATTTAATGGTGGGACAGTAATGGGTTTGGGAGTAGCTAGTTTAGCTGTTCTTGGTTTGAGCTTATTCTTCATGTTTTTCCTAAGCCAGTTTATGGGAGTAGAAGGATCCTTCTATCGAAACATGACTGTAGTACTTGAAACACTTGCAGGGTTTTCTCTTGGAGCAGAATCTATTGCATTGTTTGCAAGAGTAGGAGGAGGTATATATACTAAAGCTGCTGATGTAGGTGCTGACCTTGTAGGAAAAGTTGAAGCAGGTATTCCTGAAGATGATCCAAGAAACCCTGCAACTATCGCTGATAATGTAGGCGATAACGTGGGAGATGTTGCAGGTATGGGTGCTGACTTGTTTGGTTCTTATGTTGCCACAGTACTTGCTGCAATGGTATTAGGAAATTATTTAATTAAAGACATGTCAGCTGCTGGTCAGTTTACAGATGCTTTCAATAACATGGGACCAATACTACTCCCTATAGTTATTGCTGGTGTTGGGATCCTTGCTTCAATTATCGGAACAGTATTCGTTAAGATTTCTAGCAATGAAGCCAATGAATCTCAAGTGCAAAAAGCATTAGATACAGGAAACTGGGTATCTATTTTAATCACCTTAATTGCAAGTTGGTTTTTGATTGACTGGATGCTTCCTGAAGTACTTACTATGAATTTCTTTGGAGAAGGAATGAAACAAATACCTTCTCGACATGTGTTTTATGCTGCAATGATCGGATTGGCAGTAGGCGCACTTATATCTTATGTAACAGCTTACTATACCAGCTTGGGTAAAAAACCAGTAATGGATATAGTTCAGAACAGTTCCACAGGAGCTGCCACCAATATTATTGCAGGATTAGCTGTAGGAATGAAATCAACATTTTCATCAGTTATCTTATTTGCTGCTGCTATTTATGGTTCTTACGAATTGGCAGGATTTTACGGAGTGGCGTTGGCCGCATCTGCTATGATGGCTACCACAGCAATGCAGTTGGCTATTGATGCCTTTGGCCCGATTGCAGACAATGCTGGTGGTGTAGCTGAGATGAGCGAATTGCCTAAAGAAGTTCGTGAAAGAACTGATATTCTTGATTCAGTGGGCAATACTACTGCTGCAGTAGGTAAAGGGTTTGCCATTGCTTCGGCAGCCTTGACTGCATTGGCACTATTTGCAGCTTATGTAACATTTACAGGAATTGACGGTATCAATATTTTTAAAGCCGATGTACTGGCAATGTTATTCGTTGGAGGAATGATTCCAGTTGTTTTCTCCGCTTTGGCGATGCAGTCAGTTGGAAAAGCAGCAATGGAAATGGTTCAGGAAGTTAGACGTCAGTTTAGAGAAATTCCTGGAATAATGGAAGGAACAGGTACTCCTGAATATGCGAAATGTGTTGACATCTCAACAAAAGCTGCTCTTAGAGAAATGATACTTCCAGGTTTACTTACCATTATTACCCCGATCATCATCGGATTGGTTTTTGGTGCCGAACCTCTTGGTGGATATATGGCTGGAGTATGTGTTTCTGGTGTAATGTGGGCTATCTTTCAAAACAACGCAGGAGGAGCTTGGGACAATGCCAAGAAATCTTTCGAAGCTGGTGTAATGATAGACGGTGAAATGACTTACAAAGGATCTGAGGCTCATAAGGCAGCTGTTACTGGAGATACAGTAGGTGATCCGTTCAAAGATACTTCTGGCCCATCAATGAATATATTGATCAAATTGACTTGTTTGGTAGGTTTAGTAATAGCTCCAATTTTAGGAGGAAACCATAATGCTCCGCATGAAGCCAAAGCCAAAATAGAAATAACTACTCAAGAAACAGCTCAAATCATCAAAGATTTGAAAAAAGACATTGAAGTAATAGAAAGTAAAAAGTAATTTTCTACAACTGCAAAAAAGCCTTCTTGAAATATTTCAAGAAGGCTTTTTTATGCACTTTCCAGTATACAGAAAATCACTTATCAGAAATTTTGATCATCTATTTTTAATTTAAGGCATAATTGTTGAAATTGACCTGACATGAAAAACTATATCAAACTACATTTCGCACATTTCCTGATATTCTTAGTCGTAGCATCATGCTCTTCAAGCAAAAAGATGCTTGAGCAGGGAAACTACCATTCTGCTGTAGTGAAATCGGTTGAAAAACTCAGGAAAAATCCAGATAGCAAAAAATCCAGACAAACCTTGCGTCAGGCATACCCATTGGCCCAAGAATTTTATTTGTCTAACATTAGAAATCTCAGGTCTTCTAATCACCCTTTTGTATGGACCGAGACGGTTTACTCCTACAATAAGCTCAACGCTTTATATGAAGAAATCCAACGGTCTCCTGCTGCTAAGCAAGTCATACCGTCCCCTGCTAACTACTACCAAAATCTGAGTGAAGCAAAAAACAATGCAGCAGATGAACAATATCAGGCTGGAACTTATGCATTAAACCAAAATACCAGAGAAAGTGCAAAGAAAGCCTATTTTCATTTTTTAGATGCCGATGCATTCGTTCAAAATTATAAAGATGTTCAAGAAAAAATTGATCAAGCCAAATATGCAGCGACCCTTAAAGTAATCGTAGATCAAGTGGCTGTGCCATCCAGAACCTACAAAGAAAGCGGAGAGCAGTTCCACAATTTAGTAGCGGACTTCCTTCGAAAACTGGAAATGAATGAATTTGTGCGGTTTTACTCATATACTCAGGCAAGAAAAGAAGGATTAACCAATCCGGATCAAATAATTAAAATGCAATTTGATGATTTTATCGTAGGCGAAACACACACATTGCAGCAAATAAGAGAAGTAAAAAGTGACACGATTAAAGTAGGTGAAGTTACACTTGATGACGACACCAAGAAAGCTGTTATGGGGGTAGTAAAAGCCGACATGAAGGTGAATCGTATGGAAATAATATCCAAAGGCGTATTGAGTTTAGAAATAGTTAAAGGTCAAGCAGATTCAAGAATTCTGCTCGAAAATTTCGCAGGCGAATTTGTTTGGTTCAACGAATGGGGAACCTACAATGGAGATAAAAGAGCGCTTAGCAAAGATGACCTTAGGGTTGTTAAGAATTCCCAAATTCCTCCACCACCTCCAAAACAAATGTTTCTAGAGTTTACAAAACCCATTTACTCCAGGCTCACCAATCGCTTAAAGGAATTTTACAGGAATTATTAAGAATAGCTATGGTTTTACACTATGCCTTTTTATACAAACCCCATATAAAGTAATTATAGAGCCAATAGACTCCTGTCCCAAAAAATACCCCAACAAAGGCTCCCACTATCACATCGCCTGGGTAGTGGACACCTAGGTAAATTCGACTATAAGAAACGACAGCTGCCCAAACAAACATCAAGGCAAAGGCTTGGTATTCTTTTCTGAAAAAAAGCCAAAGAAAAGTGGCGATTGCAAAAGTATTGGCGGCATGTGAAGAGGCGAATCCATATTGACCTCCACACTTTCCTATGTTGTAAATCAAGTCAGATAAAATAGGATTGTGGCAGGGTCTCAACCTTTCAAACAATGGCTTCATCAGACCAGATGTGAACTGATCTGCCACGGTGATTAGCAATGCTATTGCAACAAACACCCAGAGACTTTTCCATTTTGTTTTATAAATGATCAATCCAACCAATAAGGCATAAAATGGGATCCATGATTTTTTATCTGTAATCCAAAGCATGACAGCATCTAAGCTATTGACATGCATTCCGTTTAAAGTTATAAACAGGTTCTTATCAATTTGATCTAGCCAATCGATCATTCTTCAACCCAGTTTATACCCTTTTTTAGCAAGCTTAATGTTTCTGCTTCTTTTGATCCTTCGGCTGTCTGGTAATCATACACCCAATTGGCCTGCGGTGGCAAACTCATAAGGATGGATTCAGTCCGTCCATCCGTATCCAATCCAAATTTTGTTCCTTTGTCAAGGACAAGGTTGAACTCAACATATCGTCCTCTCCTTAAAAACTGCCACTCTTTTTCTTTTTCGTTAAAAGGAAGGCCTTTATTTTTAGCCATAAAGTGAGTATAAGTAGGCGCAAAAGACTGCCCTACTTCTTTCACAAATGCCCATCGGTCTTCCATAGACAAATCATCCATTGCAGATAGTCTATCAAAAAATATTCCACCAATGCCACGTGTTTCATTTCTATGTTTTACATAAAAATAATCGTCAGCCCATTTCTTATATTCTTTGTAATACCCTGGATGATGATTGTCACAAACATTCTTCATTCGAGAATGAAAATACTGGGCATCTTCCCTATCTACATAATGAGGCGTAAGGTCTATTCCACCACCAAACCAACTGATGCCATTGCTCATTTCGAAGTAACGTACATTCATGTGGATAATAGGTACCATTGGATTGCTCGGATGCATAACGATTGATACTCCGGTGGCAAAAAAATCTGCCTCGTTCAGATTAAGTGCATCAAGAATTTTTTGTGGCGTCTTACCATGTACAGCAGAAAAGTTTACACCACCTTTTTCGATCACGTTTCCGTTTTCAATTACCCTGGTTCGGCCTCCTCCTCCATGAGGTCGGTCCCATTTATCTTCCTTGAATTTTCCGCTTTCGTCAGCTAATTCTATTTGACCACAAATGTCATCTTGCAACCCCTTAAACCAATCTCTTATTTCTTCTTTATTCATTTTTCAACTAATAATACAACTCAAAAAGGATACCCTATCCCAATGTTGAATACCATCCTGTTGTAATTTTTGTAAGACGGATCTTTAAATCCAACATCACCAATAAACTTTGTCCCTTTGGGGCCAGAGGGATCATATACTTTTAATCCAGCATCAAATCTCATCAATAAGAAGTTGAAATCAAACCTGAGCCCATATCCTGTACCAACAGCTATTTCCTTATAAAATCTATTGAATTCGAATTGAGAGCCTGGTCGAGATCCATCATCCCGAACTGTCCAAATGTTGCCTGCGTCAACAAAAATTGCTCCATATACAAATCCAAAAATCTTGTGTCTATACTCGATACTTGACTCAAACAAAATCTCACCTTGCTGCTCAAAATTGTTGGAGTAGTTGCCTAAAGTATCTAGAGGGTTATATGATCCTGGTCCTAGCCGTCTCGGTTCCCATGCCCTTACGCTGTTGCTACCTCCTGCGAAAAAGAATTTTTCATACGGCAGTGTTCTGTTTTCACCGTATGGCAAGGCATAGCCTATATGAAATCGGTAAGCGAATGATTCTTTAGAGTTAATTGGCACAGTCGAACGATAATCTGTCCGGATTTTCGCAAACTGAAATTGCTCTACACCATCCTCTAGATATTGTTCCCCAAGTAGTTTAAAAAGATTTCCGCCAACTTCCACTGAATACCTCAAATAAGAAGATTTTTGACTCTTATTTCCATAGTCATTGTAATTGTTGATTACAGCAAATTTGGTACTACTTACAAAAGAATTGCTAAAAGAATTGATCAAGTTGTTGCCTTGTGCTTGATATTCTTCCAAAGTTTTCCTGAAAGTTTCACTGGTAATATCAGATATAATATAACTAATGTCCGCAATTGTTAGGTTATAAATTCTATCCTGTCTGTTTTGCCAATTGTAACTCATCGAGGAGCTAATATTCGAACGCAGGTATTCGGGCCTATCTGTATAAGTAATACCAGAAATTATCTTTGTTTGTGGATTGTATCTACCAATACTGGATTTGAACTTTTCTCCAAATGGGAACAAAAATTGAGGAAAGGTAAATGTTAAATTGACACCATACTCCAAACTGGAATAACCGTTTCCACTTTTCGATGCTCCCCCGAGCCCTTCAAAACCAATTCGCCCATTTAATTCCATTACTTCCAGACCTTTGAAAGTGTTTCTGTTTTTTAAATTAAAATTCACAAATGGTCCTGGCAGCCCTTCACTCACATTAATTCCCCCTTCGGTAGACGTCTGATACTTTTGAAGAGGGCTTGTAAATATATTGGCAATGAATTTTCCTCCGGTGGTATCATAGTTCACATTTATAAACTTAAAGATGTCTAAGTTTGAAAACTGTCGCTGAGTTTCAAGTGTATTCGCCTTGCTGTAGATACTATCAGGATATATAAATACCCTCCAATCCATAAGTCTTTTAGCATATCTTTTTTTATAAAATTGATAGCTTATGGTATTGTAAGTGTCCTGTTGACGGATAGATCTAACACCCTTGATATCTGCATCCGTTGTGAATATTACCGAATCAAGCCTATAAACTTTGTACCCTTCTTTCTTCGGTGGATTCTTTATCAATACCCCTACGGTTATTTTATTGTTGCCTAAGTATGTGGTGTCAACATGAAAGTTTAAAAACTGTCTATTGAAGTCATAATATCCATTGTTGAGCATCAGGTCTGTAATCCTATCCCTCTCCTTTACTATATTTTCCTGATTGTACACATGCCCTTTTTGTATATGGGAATTTTCATTCGAATTGATCAGAAGCTCTTTAACCTTCACATCTGAAATACCATAATATATAGAATCAATTAAATAGTATTTTCTTCTATTTACTTCGTAAATCACCTGCACCATGTGCTCCCCTATCGCTTTAGTGGAATAGGAAACTTCTGCATTAAAATACCCTCTCGAATCAAAATAAGATTTTAGTTTCTCTACCGTTACACGTTCAAGCGTGGTGTCATATACCGCAAGTGGTTCTCCAATGCGCATGCCCAGGTTACCTTCTTTGATATTTTTATCCTGCTTTTCAACTTTCCTAACCAACTTGGTCTTCAGCTTCTTTTCCTTTTTTGAATTGTCACCTGCCTTTTCGATTTTCCTTTCAAACTTCTTTCTTAGCTTATCTTTCTTAGTTTCATATTTTTCAGGATCAAATTTTCTCAATCCGTCCTGATATAAATAAATATAAGGCGCAACCGGTAGCAGAGGCAATCGTTTATTGGGCTTATTCTCATAAAGAGATTCAATATCTTCTATCTTAAATCCTTTAGCTCCTTTGATCGATTGACTATGTAAAATCTTTTCATTGGTTTTTAAAAACTTCACCCCCATACATCCGCTCATAAAAGAGAGCAAAACAAGATGAAATAGTAAAGAATATCTAGATGAATACTTGAGAATGACAGCTGTATTTTTAAAGAGTGAAAAGATATATTTCAGCATTAATATACTATGTTTGAACTGTTCATCTTAATTACAGTTGTTTTCAAATTAACAACGAAACTGAATTCAATTGTTGTTAACTATGAACCTGAACCTTTGGTAGATTGTCGTTTTACAGATATAAAATCTTCCAATAAATTGTAACACCAAATAGACGTTTCGATGATTACGAATAAAGATGCAAAATTCATCAAATCCCTACAATTAAAAAAATACAGAATAAGGGAAAAAGCATTTGTAGTGGAAGGTGAGAAAAATGTACAAGAATTACTAGGATCAGCCCTCAAGATCAACAACTTATTAATAACTCAAGATTTTCTCAGCAGGAATGAAGAGCTGATTCATAAGAGTCAAAAACCTTTTGAACTAGTCACCGAAAAAGATTTGGTAAAAATAGGTTCATTCCAAAGCAACGCTTTTGCTTTGGCAGTTGTAAGCACTCCTGATTTACCTGTATTAAACCTCAACTCTGGGCATTTTCTTGCTTTCGATAATATTCAAGACCCAGGCAATCTTGGTACTATTATCCGCATCGCTGATTGGTATGGTTTCTCTTCTATAGTCTGTTCGCATGACTCAGTAGATGCTTACAACCCCAAAGTAATCTCTGCCTCTATGGGTTCTTTTTCGAGGATAAATGTTTACTATAAAGACCTATTTGAAACCATTAAAGGTACAAAGCTACCAGTCTATGGGGCGACATTGTCGGGCGATAATATCCACAACATCACTTTTGGTGGTGATGGAATATTCTTATTTGGCAATGAATCGCAGGGAATAAGTTCGAAACTCCTTTCACTGGTGAGCAATCAGATCAAAATACCTGGCTATGGTCAAGCTGAATCGCTAAATGTTGCGATCGCCACAGCTGTAGTTTGTGATAATTTTAGAAGAGGATTTTCGAGCTAGAAAACTAACCTAATAGAAACAATTGCTACCACTGCTACAATTACGACCAAAAGAATAACCAACTTCACTAACCTTACCCGTTGCTCCTTAATCAACTTTTTTCTTAAAGCAATGATCAATTCTTTAGATGATGATCTATCATATACAACCTTACTTGTTCTTTTAAATTCGTCAAGTTCTCTGTAGAGCTCTTTAAGAGACCTTTTCTTACCAAGAAGCGCCTTATTATCCTGAAGGCTTTTATTCATCATGCCAAGTGCGCCAAATCCGCCCATAATTTATTTACCCTTTTTTTTATCTATTCATAATCGCACTAAACGTTGATTTTGAGGAGCAAATCAGCGATAGATTGTTTAAATTTATATAATTATAGTTTCAATTCTAATTTCACTACCATGGAAGAAAACGTCAATTTGATCAGGAAGTTCTACGATGCTTTTTCGAAAGGAGATGCTGATACTATGCTTTCTTGCTACCACATGGATGTAAAATTTAAAGATCCCGCTTTCGGAAAACTCAACTCCGAGGATACACGCTATATGTGGAAAATGCTACTATCACGAGGAAGTAATTTGGAAATATCCTACAACGGTGAATGGGCAGATGAGAAAAGTGGTGGGGTGAATTGGGAAGCCAAATATGAGTTTGGCCCAAATAAAAGGAAGGTGCATAACAAAATTCGGGCAAGGTTCTATTTTGACGAAGGTCAGATCATAGAGCACACAGATGTATTTGATTTTTGGAAATGGTCGAGTATGGCTTTGGGACTGCCAGGACTATTGATGGGCTGGTCTCCTTTCATTAAAAATAAGGTAAGAAAAACGATCAAAAAAAGACTGCTAGACTATAAGTCAAAAGACTAATTTTTATTTGCAGAAACAAAAAAAGCCGTTACAAACTTCTTTGTAACGACTTTTTCAAGTTAGGATAAATTTACTTCAAACTTACTCCTGGTAAATTCAATACGTCCACGTTATGTAATGTTGATCCATATTTGGAATTGATGGCATCTATAAAAGCGTTGGCTATAATTGCCTGACCTCTAGGGTTGGGATGTAAACCATCAGTTGAATAAAACCCATTAGGAGAAAAATCAGGCAGTAACATTTGTCCGTCCACTAGAATACCACCTCCTATGGCGGCACTGATCATAATGGTATAAGCATCTACTAAAGCAAGATTGCTAGAAGTTGCCTGAGCAGCAATTGCGGCATTAAAGTCTGCAAGCCGTGAAGCATGTCTCGTTAATTCGTCAGCAGTCAATGTATATTTATCTGGCAAAGGCCATGTAACACCGTAAACATCTATAGCAGTCCTGCCTTCGGGTACCGTATTGAGAACAGTTGCAGCTGTTAATAGAGCCAACTCACCAGCTTTAATAGGTCTCATTTGTCCTCTACCTTCGAGAGAAGGATCATATTGTGATATATCGTTGATCATCCTCAATTAAAATAGAGTTAGCGCCTGCCACCAAATTAACTTTTCTGGCATCAGCGTCTGCTTGAGTTATAAACCCAAAAAAGGCCAATTGATCCAATCCGTCATTATAATCATTAAATCCATCATCTCCATTTGGTCCTGCCATCAGGTAAGCAGCAGTTGCGGCATCCAGTGGAATGGCTTTGTAAGGTACAGCTCTAAAAAAAGGAGTAAAAGTAGCATCAAATAAATTGGCAATAACCCCACCTTTTTGGCCTCCACCAGTCATATTACCCGCTACAGCAGCAAGAGCTCCTGTGAAGTTGGCAACATCAGTAAGCGAAGAAGGATTTTGAATTGCAGCAGGGTTTTCTTCTACATCTTCAGAAGTACCTCCACTCGACAAGAAACCCAATAAATCGTTTTGACCTATCCAAATACTGACAAATGAACCATTTGCAGTAGCGGCATCTCCCAGTATTGTGGAAGTTTCTGGATCAGAAGCAATCCTTACATAATATGGATTTCCTTCTGGTATGCCATCACCATTTTTGTCTGGAGTGCCATAAGCAGCAGCCACCATATCTACGACTCTAGCAGCAGGTACACCAAAATTATTCAAACTTCCAGAGTATGGAGTCAAAATTGATGCAATGTCACCAGGGCCAATTGGAACTGGACCAGGAATACTTGTGTCCAATACAAACCTTCCTAGAATAACTCCTTTGGATGGATCTGATGCAGCACTGTTA
>CAXBNB010000011.1:0-17781 GCA_963976505.1 uncultured Reichenbachiellaceae bacterium | reverse complement strand
TGATGGTCAAAAAGTAAGTGTACTAGACACAAAAAAAGAAAATGATCTGATCATACACATCACCACTGATTTACCTGCAAACCTTGATGCCAATTTCAAATGTGTCATAAACAGCAAAAAAAGAGCTCTAACTGAAAACAACCACAGTGCTACTCACTTGTTACATGCTGCATTGCGACAAGTACTTGGCACACACGTACAGCAAAAAGGATCTTTGGTCAATGAAAAAATCCTTCGATTCGACTTTTCTCATTTTTCTAAAATGACCAATGAAGAAATAAGGGAAGTAGAGCAAATCGTAAATAGAAAAATAAGAGAAAACATCTCATTAGATGAAAAAAGGAATGTTCCAATAGAAGATGCTAAAGGCCTAGGTGCTATGGCTCTTTTTGGTGAAAAATACGGTGATTTCGTGAGGGTAATTACTTTCGACCGACACTACTCTGTAGAGTTGTGCGGAGGAACTCATGTGCCTGCCACCGGAAATATTGGGTATTTCAAAATCACTTCTGAAGGATCTGTAGCGGCTGGTGTAAGGCGGATAGAAGCAGTGACTTCTGAAAAAGCAGAGCAATTGATAGAAAGCAACCTTTCATTGATAAATGAGGTTAATGCGATACTCAACAATCCAAAGGATACCGTTAAAGCCTTGGAAACGCTGATTTCTGAAAAAAATCAGCTTCAGAAAGAAATAGAAACAATCAACCTAGAAAAAGCAGGGAAGGAAAAAGACAACTTGCTCCGAGCCGTTAATTCCGTAAATGGTTACAACTTATTGGTTTCTGAAACTATCCTACCGGATGCAGAAGCTTTAAAGAAAATTTCATTCGAACTGAAAAATGAAATTGATAACCTGATAATGGTCTTAGCAGCCGATATTGCTGGCAAACCCCAGATTGCTGTTATGATTTCTGAGGAAATAGTGAAATCTTTGAACATTCATGCCGGTAACATTGTTAAAGAGTTGGCAAGAGAGATCAAAGGTGGTGGTGGTGGACAGCCATTTTTTGCTACCGCTGGCGGACAGGATATCACAGGTCTGTCAAAAGTGGTAGAAAAGGCAAACGAATTGACTTTACAATTTGTTAAGCCATAACATATTAAGGACATAAACTAAATCAATATAAAGTGAAGAAGCTATCATATCTATTAGTGTCGGTTGTTATTTTGTTTTCATGCGAAAGCAAAAAAGTGGAAAATGGCATAGTACTGTCTGGTGAAATCACCAATCCTGTAGAGGGAGGGCTTATAAAACTGGAACTGGTAAAGAATGACGAGCTCACCGTTATAGATTCCTTCAAATTAGATGAGAGCAACAAATTCATGAGAACTGTTCCAGTTGATGAACCAGCATTCTATCGACTCAACCTATACGGTAGAAAATATGTAAACCTTGTCCTGAACGATACAGATGTTACGGTGAAAGCTGATGTCAACGACAGGGATGCTCCTCCGGTAATTGAAGGATCAGCGGATACAGACCACATCATGTCATTGGTGAAAATACAAGAGAATTTTCAGAGGTCAGTTAACAAATTGAACTCAACTTTCATGCAGGCAAGAAACAATGCAGATGAAGCCAGCATCAAAAAAATACAGGACGCCTACTTGAAACAAAAAAATGAAAGCGATAAAATAATGAAAGATAAAATCTGGAATATGGGCAGTTCTATTTCCGGGATTCTTGCTTTACAATTTCTTCCTATCGAAGAACATTTTCCATTTTACGACAGCATAGCTACCAAATACAAAGAAGCTCTTCCAAATTCTTCTTATACAAAAAACCTGGTGGTACAAGTGGACAACTTGAGAAAGCTAGCTGTAGGCTCTCCTGCTCCAGATATTAATTTACCAAATCCAGATGGTGAAATGGTATCACTGAGTTCATTCAAAGGAAAATACGTGATGATCGACTTTTGGGCCGCTTGGTGCAGGCCTTGCCGCATGGAAAACCCCAATGTTGTCCGCCTCTATGAACAATACAATAAAGACGGTTTTGAGGTATTTGGCGTGTCACTGGACAGGACCAAAGATGCTTGGGTGAAAGCCATAGAAGACGATGGGCTGAAATGGACTCATGTGTCTGACCTAAAGTATTTCCAATCTGAAGCGGCAGCTACCTACAGCATTCAAGCCATTCCTGCCACTTACCTGATCGGCCCTGATGGCAATATTATAGCCAAAAACCTAAGAGGAGAGCAACTTGCCGCTAAGCTGAAAGAGATTTTTGGGTGAGGTGAAATACTCTTTAAAGTATCCCAAAGAGCCTTTCTGAGTGCTGACTTTTGGGCAAATCAAACAAATAAGGAAGAGAACAGGGTTATCATGTTGAAAAAGGAAAAGAATTAATCCTGATGATCGGAAATATTGAAGATAATAAATACGTCTTCTACGAAATGTCCAAAAGCTCTATATTTTTGAGTAATACGAAATTGATAGATACGGGATGATCTGGGTTTTCTTTGCTTGAAATCAACCACATCATATCGATCAGATTCCAAGTGTTTTTTGGCTTTGAGGTATTGAGACGCTATTTGTCTTTTTTTTATGTAGTTTATTACCTTTTTCCGTTCCTTTACAATCATCCTTGAAAATCATGCGTTTCTTCCAGACCCAATTTTATTGATGTTTTTAAATCCTTTTTTGCAGCATCTGGTAGTGTAGATTCGTCGATTTCATAAAGAGCAATTTCATCTCGGGTAGATAAATAGTTTTCAACAAATTCTTCTGCCGTTTGGTATTCGGTTTTTTTCAGGGCTAAATCCTCCTTAATAGTAATTGTGGTCATGATTTTTCCTTTAGTTAATGTAATAATAGCAAACGTACTGAAAGAAATCAAGTTTTTACATAAACACAACCCCCTGATTTCCACCAAATAAACAACTTATTGTTAGTATATATTTGGACAGAACCAAAGATGCTTGGGTAAAGGCCATAGAAGACGATGGGCTGAAATGGACTCGTGTGTCTGACCTAAAGTATTTCCAATCCGAAGCAGCAGCTACCTACAGCATTCAAGCCATTCCTGCCACTTACCTCATCGGCCCTGATGGCAACATTATTGCCAAGAATTTGAGGGGTGAACAACTAGCCGCTAAACTAAAGGAGATATTTGGGTGAGGTGAAAATTCATAAGCAAAAAAAGGGCTACTTCATTTGAAGCAGCCATTTTTTTGCTTATCCTTCTCTTAAAACTTCTCACGTTCCTCCCAATCTTTCTTTGACTTTTGCCAGAAGTTTTCAAGGATCTCATTAGAATATAAGGCAACCTTAAAATCAAAATCTCCATATTTATTAGCAGTTTTCGTTTCCCCTCGTATCAAAACTACTGAAAAATCATCTGGCTTATACGCTTTCAATTTTTCATTCGATATCCTAGCAAAGTCCAACCACACACCGTAAGTGTCCGAGTCAAGCCACTCGCTTAGTTGTTTTGGTGTAGGTCTAACTTTTTTCCATTTTGTTGGTGCTGCATTAAGTATTGACTTTTCCAATTCGGTAAATTCATTTAACTTTCTTATCTCTGTTTTCTTGTTCTTAAATATCACAACACCAATTGAATCATTATACATGATTCGACGGATTGGTGAATTTTCATTTCCGGATACAATCCTTATAATGTTTTCCAACTTATACGTCTTTTCGTCAACTGTAAAAGAAGAATATAAACCACTTGATTTGAATTCGTTATAAGATTTTATCTCACCATCTCCCTTTTGTGGAACCATGCTTTTTGATATATCCGAGATGTAGTCCGCAGGGTTCACATGCTTAGCACCCTTAATCACTGCGTAATGTAAATGAGGTTCTGTGCTCTTTCCAGTACTTCCAACTGTGCCAATCACATCACCCATTTTCACTTTATCTCCCACTGACACCATCAGTTCATTCATATGTGCATAAAAGGTCTGGCAATCATCATTATGTCGTATTTTTATATGCTTCCCGTATCCACCATATTGATTCTCAGAAACTTCTACTAGACCATCAGCTGTTGCCAAAACTTCAACTCAGGTTTTGGCTGAAAAATCCATCCCCCAATGCATTTGTTCTTTTTGGTTTATTGGGTTCTTTCTTTTCCCAAAACCAGATGACATCTGCATAATATCAGATTGTCTTATCGGATATATTCTTGGAGTAGAATTTTCTTCGGCTATTAAAAATGGTTCCTCAATCGACGCTTCTATGTCGGTTACACTCTCTACAATTGTCTGCTCTATTCTTTTGATTTTTGGACTAAACGCCAATAATGCAAATAACAAAACTGGAACAAGCATGGCTATACTTATAGTTGCACTTGTCTTAGATATTTTCTTTTTCATCATTTTAAATCGTTTTTTAGTGAGTGAATAATTAAGTTGACTTGCAAATGAGGGTGATTTGAACTTAGTTAAATACTCTAATAGTTGATTTTGATATTCAGTTATATTTTTATGGCTTTTAATGACAGTTTGGTCTGCCAGGTATTCATGATTTGCGCGAATAGCCTTGGAATAAAGTATCATTATCGGATTAAACCAAAAGACTATTTTAATCCATTCAACAAATAAAATATCCAGCGAATGCTTTTGTTGTACATGTGCCAATTCATGAGTTAGCAAGTGATCATCGATTGTAATTTTAAATTCTTCCTTACAAATAAAAATGTCGTCGAGAAAACTGTATGGAGTAATGTTTTCATCTATTAAATTCAGCCTAACATTTTTATATAGTATTCGATCAGCAGACTCACTTCTTCTTAACAACTTTCGAATATTAGAAATATACTTGGTGAGAAGAAATAATGCTACCACCAAATAGATAGATAACAGAAGTACTCCTTTGGAATTAAAAACACCAATTTTAGAACCTGCCATTACATTTTCATTTTCAAGCATTGCAATCGGTGGGATTTCTATTGCCTCAATTTCAAATTCGGAAATGGATAACACAACAGGCAACTCATTAGAAATTGTCTCTTTGATAGTTTCAACTTGTATCAGAGGGATAGCCAGGGAAAAACAGATACCAAATAGCAGGAAGAACCTATTGAATTGAAACGTACCAGCACGAACCAGTAACAAATGATATACACCCAATAGCAAGGCAAGGCACATAGTAGATTTCAGTAAGTACAGTATCATTTTTTATTCTTTTCTATACGTTCATCAATCATTCCTTTCAATTGCTCCAATTGCTCATTGGTCAAGTCTGCTTCAGCGGTAAAAAATGAGGCAAACTGGGATGCTGAATTATCAAAAAAGCTCTTTATGAAACCATTCATGTGACGTGAGAAATAATCAGTCTTTTGTACCAATGGAAAATATTCTCTTGAATTTCCATAGAGCTTATAATCCACAAAACCTTTGTCCCTCATTCTCTTGATCAAAGTGGCCACCGTAGTGGTGGCTGGTTTTGGATCCGGAAATTCCTGAAGTAAGTCTTTCATGAAAGCTTTCTTCAGTTTCCATAGATAATGCATCAGTTGTTCTTCGCTCTTTGGTAATTCCATATTCTACTTTATTAGATTTTACTCTACAATTGTAGAGTAAATATTTGTAAAAGCAAAATATCTACTGCATTTTTAAGAATTCATAAATTGAAACTAGAGGGTTTGGCTGCTAGACTAAAGGAGATTTTTGGGTGATAAATACCCTACATCGTGGTTTGTAATTTTATAATTAACTTTACATTATCTGATGTGGAAAGGTTAGTGAACTTTAACCTTTCTTTTTAAAATGTAATCATGAAAATACTACTTGATATTAAGGACAGTAAAGCTGCTTTTTTCATGGAAGTACTGAAAAATTTTTCCTTTGTAAAAGCAACTAAACTTACTGAATCAAAGGCTGAATTTTTGGAAGAATTTAAAGAGGCAGTGGACGAAGTAAAGCTAGCCAAGCAGGGGAAAATAGAACTACAATCTGCAAGAGAATTCCTCAATGAGCTTAAAGATTGAAATTACTACTAAATTCAAGCGCAAAGCAAAAATACTTCTCAAGAAATACCCTTCTTTCAAAAAAGAGCTTTACGAATTGATTAATGCCTTAGAAGCAAATCCTACTAATGGAACTTCTATAAAACATAATTGCTATAAAATTCGACTTTCAATAAAATCCAAAGGAAAAGGCAAATCTGGTGGAGCCAGAGTTATTACTCATTTACACGTTACAGACACCACAGTCTATCTCATATACATATATGACAAATCTGAACAAGATAGCATTTCCGACAAAGAACTGCTTGAGTTGATCAAAGAGCTCTAACTAAGTATTGAACTACTATACTTTCCCTTCTATTATTTTTATCAGGTCGTCGATGATGCCCCCACTTGTATCAAACCCATAAAATCTCTTAACTATGATACCATTTTCATCAATCAAGAATGAAGCTGGTATAGCCTGAACTCCATATATAGTTTTAACTCGCCCTTTACCTCCTTCA
Source organism: uncultured Reichenbachiellaceae bacterium (assembly GCA_963976505.1). GTDB lineage: Bacteria > Bacteroidota > Bacteroidia > Cytophagales > Cyclobacteriaceae > CAXBNB01. The sequence goes on along the minus strand of CAXBNB010000011.1, from coordinate 11,358 downwards.
AGATCGGATACATTATGCCAAATAACACTGTCAGCTTTAGAAGCTTTATCCCATGCGCTTGCATTCTTGTCAAGCGAGAAATTTACTATTGCAAGATTATCTGGAACCTTATTATAATTTTTACTTATAACCTTATTTTCCATTCTACATGGCCCGCATCCAGCCCCCCAAAAGTTTAGGTAAATGTATTTCCCTTCCAGAGAAGACAAAGTGAAATCCTTGCCTTTCAAATCCTTTGCTTTAAAATCAATAAATCGCTTGCCAACCTCTGCGTATTCCTCATAAAGAAATATTTGCAAGGCAACTGCATTGGAACTTTGCTTAAGATCCGCACCTAGGTTTTCATAAATAGTTTTAAGAGTATCCTTTCCAATACGACCCCTATTCCGATAAATAATATCCAGACCCAGGTAAGAATTGGTATGTGACCTACCAAAATCCACATATACTTTGTGAGCAAGGGGCTGAAGCCTTTGGTATTTGGCTTTTAACCTTTGAAATTCCTTTTCGGAAGTATATTTTTTGTTTTGAAGACTATCCAATGCTCCAGCATACGCAATATTATAAGGGTATTGAAGGTCATCAAGCTCATTTTGCAATTCTTGTTCCCTTCCCCCTTTGATTGTACAATTCAAAACCATGTCCTTGATTGGAGATTCGAAAGTCATTTCTACATTCTCCACTTGAACTATTGCATATTCACTTTCACACTGTAGCCAGCATCCCGTAGGTTGATCCACTTCCCCTTGTAAAATAAAATCCCCATTGACCGAAACAGCAGAGTCTAAATACGTTTGTTGATCAATGTCTAACAGCTTGATTAATGTCCCGTCTTTAATTCCATCTATATGTCCACTTATTGTAAACCCTTCCTTATTTTCAAGGCAACTTGCCAATAGTACGCCTATTAGTATTGCTACTGATATTGGTTTCATGGTACTCATTTCCTGTGTATTGTTTTACTGTTATGTAGATAAGAAAAAACAACTGTTACGCCATTTAAGGGAATACTTCACTACGCACTACGTGACAAGGATAAAGAAGAACTTCTACTTTAGTGTCAACTGTAAAGCTTGATTTATCATCAAATGCAGCCTTGTCATCCTGAACTTAGTGAAGGATCTTGTTCATCACAGCCCTTCATTTTGAAACCCATTGTCATCGGGCAATTACCACTTTCTTGCTAATTCGTTTATTGCCATTTTGAACTGTCACTAAATATACCCCTGCTTTTTCTTTACTGGAGTCCCAGTGAAACTCATACATTCCTTTTTTGAGTTTCTTTCTACTTAGGTTCTTAAGTACAGTTTTACCATCGAGGTTGATAATGTCAACCATTACCTTCTCTTCACTATCTTCTTCAATTGTAAGCTGGATATTAACTAATTCAGAAGCAGGGTTAGGGTAAACTTTTAGGCTTTTCTGCAAATCAGACTGAAACTGACCTTCCTTGATTTTTTTTCTATCAATCGGAATATACTCATTTCCCAGTCTATGGCTTATAGTAGCCACCAGACCACCAACTGGTATCAGTATTTCGAATTCACCATTTGAACCTGTAACCGTACCACCTTCAATACCGTCAAATCTGACACCAACACCGGATATACTTTCGTTGCTTACATTCCCTGTCACCTTACCATTCAAGTATAACTCACCTCCTTTTCTGACAACTGAATGCTTAACGTTTATTTTCGTATCCAAAGAGAGTTTCATTTCTCTATCACTTTTTGTTGTTATTAAAATAACTCCGTCTTTACCTTCTTCACCGTATTCGTCAATTGCACGCTTGTTCTTTATTACAGAAAGAGATTTTATTGCTTTTGGATCAATTTCATCAATATTTTTCCTCTTTACTCCATCAACAACAATCAAGGGTTGAGATGAGTCTCTATTTCTAACAACAACAGATGAATTTTCAGTTCCATTAAGACTAAATCTGTGGCTACCATAACTAGTTCTATTCCAGACCACTGACCCTCCTCTTCTGACATTAACAGTAGATATACTGTCTCGATAATTATTAATTTTAAAATTTATCATAGCTGAGCTATCTTGAGCGCCATCTTTTATCTGCTTAGTTGTTATCAGCAGCACACCATTAGCTCCCTCTTCTCCATAAGCTTCAATAGCTGCTTTACCTTTCAAAACTGACATAGATTCAATCGCTTTTGGATCGATCATGGAAATACTTTTCACTTTCACTCCATCAACAATTACTAAGGGAGGAATAGAATCTTGATCAAGACTCTTAATTTGAGAAAGACTAAATGTTATTTTTACACCTGAAGTTAATCCATAACCCCCATTGACCATTGTAGTACTAAATGCATTTCTCCCACTTTGACTTAATACTGAACCTCCTTTGCCGAATGTTATGCCCGGATTTTCTTTAATGCGGTAAGGTGACTGCTCTGTAGAATCTTGAATACTTTTAGTTAATGAATAGCCAAATTCAACTCTAGGGGAGTACCCAAGGTTATTTTTTTGCCTATTAGCCATTGACCTTGCAACCAGCATATGGTATTTTGACATAGCATGTTTTGTACTATTACCAATGTTGTTAATTGTTGAACTGTATGCAGGATTATTCAGATTAATGGAATCTGGCTGCTTGCTATATGCACTTTCTTCACCAACTAATTCTCTCCAATTCTCACCTTCAGGGACATGAATGATCTCAACCTTAAGACTCTTATCCGCAGTTTGGAGTGTTCTGGTTTTAGGGAAATATCTAAATCGTATCGAATCTTTTGTTACTCCCTGATATATTTCCTTATTCCCTATTTGATTCGATAAAGAGTCATTTTTAGTCGTTACTACCCAAACACTTTTTCCTTTATATTCTTTAGAAATAGCTTTTGCCTGAGAACCAGTATGAATCCCCACCCATTCTATACTATTATTTTTATTTAGTATTTCTAAATATTCCATTGGCCTTTCTTCCCCATCTACCAGCAAAATTTGCTCCATAGGAATGGTATTCTTAGCTCTTTCTTCCAACTCTAATTTAGTTTTCTTGTTCCAAGCTTCATACATCTGCATGTTGGTATAAAACCTCAATTCAACTCTATCCTCTAAAAGAAGCCCATGGGAAGTACCTACAGAGTCCCTACTCACCTTGTAAAAGGTGTCTTTATCAACAAGTTTATCATTGAAATAATAAGACTCTCTATTTATCGAATCAACAAGAATCTCTGCCAAACCTTCGTCATTGTCCATGTCAACATTTTCTTCATCAGCACTACTAAAAGCCAACATCAAAACAGAAGTCAGTAAAACAACGAATGAAATAAGCGACCGACCATAGAATACCGACCTGTTCTTTTTCGAACCAAACAACCTATTCACCCGCTCTGTCAACTGGCTTTTGTTCCTTGCCATCCCCAGCACCAATTCGGTATCCTGATAAATTAAATTTTCCTGCATGGCCACCAATGCGTAGGCATAGTTCATTTTATTACCTGTCATTGCAACTGCCATGTCATCGCAGCGGTGCTCCATTTCCGTACGGATCGCACCGGACAACCACCAAACCGCTGGATTGAAAAAGAGTAAAATCTCTACTACAGACAAAAATAGATTCGTCAGGTAATCTGCATTTTTGATGTGCATCAGCTCATGCACCAGCATGGCATCTAGGTAATGCACAGGCATGGAAGTGAGCATACCCAAGGGAAACAATATCATGGGCTTGAGATAGCCAAAGGTCATAGGTGATTTCACTAGTTTGGATTCATAAAAAGAGGGTAACTTGCTAAGACCCATCCTTAAACCCCACTCCTCCAACTTAAACTGCCACTTATCAGACACTGGGCTCAAACCTGTAGTTCTCAATTTTCTGATATACAAAAAACCTCCTGCAAACCTGACGGACAGCACAACGATACCAACCAGCCAAAACAAGACGAGTGCCTGTGCATGTCGATTCAAGAAATCATAAACGGGATTAAATATGCTGGTTTCTGTAATGATTTCACTACTGAATGCATTATCTGAGCTACCCACCTGATCCTCAAATTCGATTTGAGGATCAGGATTATTGATATAGGCATCAGGAATCTCTTGGTAATAAATAGCAAATGTGCAGCAGACAGCAAGAAAAAACACCACCATGCTCCCCATAGAAATATTATACCTGACATCCGCTCTTTTATTTTTAACGACATAAAATGCCATAGAAACTAAAAAAACAGCCAATACTCCTTGCCAGATAGAATGCAAAAATGTCATTCCCATAACCTGGATCATTGCTTCTGAAATATATTCTGATAGCCAATTCATTTTTCGTCCCCTTCCATTTTATCCAAAAAACTACGAAGCTCAGCCAATTCTTCCGGTGAAGTTTTACCACTACCCAAGGCATGCATCACCAAATCCATTGCCGATCCTTGAAACACGCCATCAAGTACTTTATCAAAAAGTGATGCCTTAATATCGGTCTGTGAAATATTGGCAGAATACATATGTGACTTGCCTGTCCCCTCCCGCTTGATCAATGATTTTTCCAACATGCGCTGCATTTGCTTCAAAGTGGTGGTGTAACCCACATCCTTTTTCTTGGCTAACTGCTCATGAACTACTCTCACGCTACAAGGTTCGTATTCCCACAAAGCTTGCAGGATTTCTAACTCTGCTTCGGATGGTTTTTGATTGCTTTCTTTCGGCATATCCATTGGGCTTTAATTTCTTCCAAACAAACATAAACGACATCTGTCGTAAATAAAAGAAATACTACGACAAATGTCGTTTATTTATTAGAAAAGCAAGGAGAATAGGTGATTAGACTCAGAAAATACTCTTCAATGCATCCCAAAGAGCCTTTCTGAGTTCAACAGAAGTGGCTACTTGATCTAATGGATCTGCAAGAAGTGTTTTCTGACTGCCCAATACGCTTGGGATGTATTTAGTTGTATTGGATATTTGAAGAGAATAGTTTGAGGTAAAAACAATCGCATTGGTAAATTCAAGGTCAGCATAATTGTTGGTTTTAGTAACATTCACCAGTGCGATATCATCTATAGTTAATTTCACTGCACCTAATATTTTCATCAGGTATGTGAAATCCTTTTCGTTCAAAAATTCTGAATTGGCATCTTCCACCAAGATTAAAATACCCTTTTTATTAGCTCCTTTGTAGGCAGGTGGTTTGGGAGGAGTCAGCTCTACTTTAGGCTCTTCTACGACATGCTGTTCCACTCCCTTCTCTGCTATGAGCTCTTTCTCTGGTACGATAACTTTCTCATTTTTTTGTCGCAACAAATCATTTTCTCCTTTTATCAGATAAAGGTCTTCATTAATGAAATATTTTAAAAACTCTGTGTTTTCCATAATTATGACTCCATAAAAAGTGCCTTAACTTCAGTGGCATCCTGAGGTTTCATCCTTCCTGCCAATACCAACCGCAATTGACGCCTTCTCAATGCTCCTTCATACAACTCTATCTCCGACTCTGTTTCAGGTTCTAACTCAGGCACATCTATCGGCTTACCTCCCTGATCCACTGCCACAAAGGTATAAAAAGCAGAGTTGCTCACGACCTTCTTTTTTGCCGGAATGTCTTCTGCAGTTACTTTTATATACACCTCCATCGATGAATTAAACGAACGGGTCACCTTGGCCTTGAGCGTAACCACATTGCCCAACGCAATCGGTGCATTGAAGGAAACATTGTCAACTGAAGCAGTCACTACTATCCTGTTGGAGTGTCGTTGAGCTGCAATAGCAGAGGCGATATCCATCAAGTGAAGCAGTCTTCCTCCCATCAAATTGTCCAAAGTGTTGGTATCATTGGGAAGTACCAATTCTGTCATCACCACCTCAGAATCCGCTGCTTTTTTCTTCATATTTGACATCTTTGTTTTTTCATTATTATGCTAATTCCAACCTTTATCCCCCAACAGGGGAACAAAACTAAAATTATTGAATTCTTCCTGCTCTAATTGATCTTCAGCTATTTTTGTAATCCTAAGCATCTTCTGAGTTGACTTATCTCCTACCGGAATCACCAATTTCCCTCCAATTTTCAGTTGCTTGACCAAAGCATCAGGCACAGTTGGTGCTCCAGCTGTTACAAGTATTCCATCATACGGTGCATGTGCCTTCAATCCCTTCGATCCATCACCCACAAAAAAACTAGGACTATATCCCATTTTAGGCAAAAAAACCTTCGTTCTTGCATAAAGCACTTTATTGTACTCTATAGTAAATAAGTTTACACCCAATTCCTGTAAGACGCATGCCTGATAGCCAGATCCTGTTCCTATTTCCAAAATTTTTACCTTCGGTTTTACTTCAAGCAAACTCGTTTGAAAAGCTACAGTATAAGGTTGGGAAATAGTCTGTCCTTCTCCAATTGGAAATGCCTTATCTTGATAAGCATGACTCTCAAATACTTGATCAAAAAAGTAGTGCCGTGGAACCCTCCCAATGGCATTCAATACCGCTTCGTCGGTAATCTTCTTCTCCTTTAATATTCGCACAAGCGAACGACGCATTCCTTTATGTTTGTAACTATCAGTCATCCTCTGTCTTTATTCGTTCAAAAATATAGCAATTAATTACAAGGTCAGGTTTTACGGCACACATTATTTTAAGTAATATTACACATATATAAATTCGGAATATCAATCATGTTTACAGGCATTATCGAATCAAGCGGAGAAATCATAAATATTGAAAAATCAGGCAGCAACCTGGACTTTACCATCAAAAGCGACATCAGCAACGAACTCAAAGTAGATCAGAGTGTGGCTCATAATGGCATTTGCCTGACCGTTACAGAAGTTGTCAATGGCACACATAAAGTTACCGCAGTAGAAGAAACAATCCTTAAAACCAATTTGGTTAATGTTGGTGTTGGGGATTTTTTCAACCTAGAACGATGCATGGTAGCCAATGGCCGATTCGATGGGCACATAGTACAAGGACATGTGGATCAAACCGCTATCTGCAAAAAAGTAAAAAAACTAGATGGAAGCTGGCTTTATGAATTCGAATACGATCCTTCCTTTGGCAACATTACAGTTGAAAAAGGTTCTATTACCATAAATGGTGTCAGTCTTACTTGCTTCAATTCAACTGAAAGTAAGTTTACAGTCACTATCATTCCTTACACTTTCGAACATACCAATTTTAAATCCTTAAAAGAGGGCGACATTGTAAACCTTGAATTTGATATTATTGGTAAATATGTTTCCAAACTTTTAAATAAATCTTAAATTGAGAGATTATTAAAATTTAACAATCCCCCGCCGTTATGAAGTTGAACTGCATGGTAGTAGATGATGATGAGCTTTCAAGGCTTATGATCAGGAAATACGTAGAAAAAACTGATTTTCTCGAACTGACACATGAGCTATCAAGCGGCATAGAGGCATCCAATGTATTGACGCAACACGATAACCCTGACGTTGACATCATTTTCTTGGACATAGAAATGCCAGAAATGACGGGCATAGAATTGCTCGAGTCTCTCACATCAGACTACCAGGTCATAATGATTACTTCCGCTGAAAAGTATGCCGTGAGTGCTTTCGAAAAAAATGTGACCGACTTCTTAGTGAAGCCTTTCAGCTATGGCCGTTTTCTCAAAGCAGCTGTCAAAGCGAATGAAACCCTAGAAAACATCCGGAAGAAAGCTGAACATTTCACAGAATTGTATGTGAAATCAGATTCCAGAATTCAAAAAATTATATTAAATGAAATTCTATTTATAGAAGCAATGGCTGATTATGTCATTTTCAATACCATCAAAGGAAAACACATAGTACACCACACCATGAAGGGAATTGAGAAGAAACTTCCTGAAAGTATCTTCGGTCGAGTACATCGTTCTTACATTGTCAACTTTGACAAAATAGCTTATTTTGAAGACATGAATTGTGTGATCAACGAAAAACACATACCAGTAGGAGTATCCTATCGAGAAAGAGTATTCAGCAGACTGAATATGCTATAAGTATTAGTTGCTACTTTTTTCAGCTCCCATTAAAAATGCCTTGATGTAGTCATCAAGATCTCCATCCAATACTTTCTGAACATCTGTTCGCTCTACTCCGGTACGTGCATCCTTTATCAGCTTGTAAGGATGTAAGACATAATTCCTTATTTGGCTACCAAAATCCACTCGCATTTTTCCTGCTTCGATTTGGTCTCGATCTGCATTCCGTTTATCCATTTCTAGTTGATACAGCTTGGACTTCAACATCTTCATAGCATGCTCCTTATTGGCAAGCTGAGAACGCTCTATCTGACAAACAATCACAATCCCAGATGGTTTGTGAGTCAACTGAACTTTCGTTTCTACCTTGTTTACATTTTGTCCTCCTGCACCTCCAGACCTTGATGTATGCCATTCTATATCACCAGGGCTCACTTCTATCTCTATAGTATCATCTATTACAGGATATACATATACCGAAGCAAAAGAGGTATGGCGCCTTCCGCCACTATCAAACGGCGAAATTCTCACCAATCTATGTACACCATTTTCTGATTTTAAAAAACCATAAGCTAGCGCACCATCAAACTGTAGCGTCACCGATTTTACTCCTGCGACATCTCCACCTTGATAATCAACTTGTTTTATGGCGTACCCTTTTGACTCACCCCACATGATGTACATCCTCATCAATATACTTGCCCAGTCATTACTTTCAGTACCACCAGCACCTGGATTTATCTCCATCATTGCCGACAATTGATCCTCTTCTCCGGACAGCATCTTTTTAAACTCTAACTCCTCTACTTCTATCAGAGCCTTTTCATAAACACCATCTACTTCTTCCACAGTACCTTCTCCTTCGCTTAAAAATTCAAACAAAGTGTCTACTTCTTCCAAACTTTCCTGAACTCTTTCGAAGTGATCTGTCCACATCTTTTTGGCCTTTATCGCCATTAGTATCTTTTCCGCTTCTTTGGGATCATTCCAAAAATCTGGTTGTGTTGTAATAGTCAATTCCTCTTCCACTTCCTGCGCCTTTACATCATAATCGAGATATCCTCTTAACGCTACTACACGACTTTTTAAGTCCTTCAACTGATCTGACGTCATATTCCTATTTGCTTATTATTTACCTGCGTAATTTAATCTGATTCCTTCAATATCTTTTAGAAGCAACAACATTCTGTTTTACTCGCAACATTCTTCCGGCTTTCGGCACTCGCCATGCCAATCCCTCAAAATCCATTTCGGGCTCAAACAAAGCCTCTATCCGGGCTATCACTTAACCCTTTACCTCAGTACAGCCTAATAAAAGTTCAACCACAAAACAAGAAAAGTCCATATATCATGGACTTTAAGTTTTAAAGTTTCACAAACCTTAATACTAGTTACTGTTAATGAAAATATATTTAAATTTTATAAACCCATCCCCACTTATCTTCCTGCTCTCCTTTCTTAATTCTATCCAGAGTATCAAATAACTTTTGAGAAAAAGGACGTTCCTTCGGAAGTTCATAATCCTTCCCTTCATACCCTATCCTTTTTATTTGAGCGATAGTTGCTGCCGTTCCTGCACCAAATGCTTCCTTTAATTCACCTGTTTCCATTGCCGAGATCAATTCTTTCACACTCAATCTATGCTCCTTCACTTTCATCCCCCATTCTCTTGCCAATGTCAACACGCAGTTACGTGTTATACCATTCAATATAGAGTCTCCTGTTGGAGCTGTTATTAATGAATCCCCTATCAAAAACAACAAATTCATTGTTCCCGCTTCTTCAATAAACTCATGCGTTTGACCATCAGTCCAAATCAATTGGTCGTATCCCTCTTTTTGAGCCTGTACAGCTGGAAATAAAGATGCAGCGTAATTCCCTGCTGTTTTAGCAAAGCCTACACCTCCTGCAACAGCCCTAGTATACTTAGTTTCTATCTTCACACTTACCGGTTCAGAATAATACGCCCCAACTGGACATGTAAAAATTAAAAATTTATAAGTTTCTGATGGTCTAATTCCGACATAAGGATCATCAGCAAAAATCACCGGACGGATGTATAGAGAAGTCCCATCTTTGTCTGGTATCCAACCACTATCCAACTTCAATAATTCAGTCATCGCAGACATAAACATCTCTTCTGGCAATTCCGGAACACACATTCTATTCGCACTTACATTCAACCTTTGTGCATTAGCTTGAGGCCTGAATACCAGAATATCTCCTGACTTATTTTTATAGGCCTTTAATCCTTCAAATATAGATTGAGCATAATGAAGTGTAGCATTTGCTGGACTGATAGACAAATTACCGTATGGCTCAATTCTAAGATCATTCCATTCACCTTCTTTATATTCTGCTACAAACATATGATCAGAATACACTTTTCCAAAAGGAATATTATCAGTATCCAACTGAGGTAACCTCGACTGCTTTGTCCTTTTTATTTCAAACGCTAATGTTTCTGTCATAACACCGGAATTTTATTTCTACCAATTTTTACGATACAAATTTAGTGAATTATAAAATCATTTTTTTCATTAAAAAACAAATAAAAACAGTCAATACTCAGCATATTTTCGCAAAATATTGAGGCAGTTAGAAAACCCAATTTAGTACAAAACATACCCCAATTTATATTCACACCGCTATTCTAACTAAATAAAGCTCTTGTCATTTATGTTACAGTAGTAATATTTCGCTAAATAAACACACAGTTAAAGTACTACTTCAAAGGTATCCATGGCGTTTCTATAGCGTTTAGTTCTTTTGTCATCCATCGAGAAAGAATAAACAAGTAATCAGAAAGTCTATTAAGGTATTTAATTACGAGAAAATCAACTTCTTCTGATTCTTCCAACTTCACTACCAACCTCTCAGCCCTTCTACATACACACCTTGCTATATGACAAAATGAAACAGACTTATGTCCACCAGGCAAAACAAAATTCTTCATAACTGGAAGCTCCTGATCCATTTGATCAATCTTCTTCTCAAGTATCAAAACGTTATCTTGCTTAAAATCAGGGATTTTTACCTTGCTTTTTTCAGGATCAGAAGCTAGTAATGAGCCTATTACAAACAAATTATTTTGTATTTCAATTAGCTCTTGCGACCGATTAATCAAAATATCTTGATCCCTTAATAATCCAAGATAGCAGTTTAATTCATCAACAGTTCCATAAGAATCAATACGAATATGCGCTTTAGAAACTCTTTTACCTCCGAGCAACCCAGTCGTCCCTTTGTCTCCTGTTTTAGTATAAACTTTCATTTCCATGATCTTTTAATTTTGATATTGAAAGTTAATACATATACTTTACTGGCGTAAAGTATCCACAAAAAAAAAGCCTCAACGTTAGTTGAGGCTTTGAGTCTACCTAAGTAGAAAATAATAAACTGGCAACGACCTACTC
>CAXBNB010000010.1:0-17906 GCA_963976505.1 uncultured Reichenbachiellaceae bacterium | reverse complement strand
ATACTCCTTTAACTGTCTTTATATCAATAGATTGACTTTATTAAGGAGTGGCCAATTTATCCTGTGCGATCACCAGTGGTGCCCTTACAGTCTTTTAGTCGCTTGTTTACTGTGAGTTTCCACCAAGGCCCTCTTCGCAAAATGAGTTTGGTTTTCACCCAACCATTGTGGAAAAATCGTCCCCAGTAGGATTTCAGATCTATTTTGGATTTTTCTTGTGCCATGTATTCAAAACCCATTTTTCGGGTAGCAGCAATGGCACAAGGGTTGCCATATAACGTACCGTTGGTGCGTCTTTTGTAGATATACATGAGCTGTTCGCTCTTAGGGCGGTTTTTCTTTTTGTCCTCTTTTACCTTATTATCCACTTTTCTTGTGGGCATATTTTCTTCTATGCCAGTTTGGGCATCTGCCTTTGGGCAAATTAATAAAAGCAGAAATACTGCAAAGATAAATTTTACAATGTGGAAATTCCCGTTCATAACACTTTCTTATTCTTTACGAATATAAGCGAAATTTTAAATGAGTCCTCTATAAGTCTCTCGAATATCAGTGATCTACTTTAAGTGGGACACTGATTTAGTCTTTAAAGCGAAATGATTCCTTTGACTACACTGGCACGATTGTAATACTCAATGATGGTGTCACTGGAATCGGCCATGATGTTTGCAGTTACACTAATGTAATTGCCGTTTTTAGATGCACGTGTTTGGTAGTCATGTTTGGTAAATATGCCCAAGAGATCATCAAGACTTTCCTGCGGCACAATAAATTTAAACTGATACAAAGCGGGAAAGCTGTACTCCTGCTCTAACCTTTCTCGAAATGAATTTGTGTCTGACATAAAACAAAAATGGGAGCGATTTAGTCGCTCCCATTTAATTTAGTATTGAATATTTTTTAAAAGAATTTGTATCGTAAGTCTTCGATTTCTGCCAATTCTTTAACTGTAGCATCTATATTGAAAGCAATTTTTGACTGTCTTTTCTGCTGAACTTGTCCTTGGTAAGGAACGTAATCTGCGATCTCTGCAGGCTCAACCTTATTGGTCAATTCAATTACAATCACTCCATTGTCCAGTGCAAATGGCTTGGTTTTTTCTCCATTTTCCATTGAAAATATAGTTCCAATTGCTTCTGGAGCGAGTCCAACACTATTCAAAGAATTGCTGCTCAATTTTACTCCGTTCATGCTGTAAACCTTGGCATCAGATCCATAAGCATCAGCAGCATCCTGGAGAGACCCATTTGAAGATGCTAGTTTATCAATAATGACTTTTGCTTTCTTCTGATCTTTAACTTTACGTTCTATTTCATTTCTTACGGCATTGAGCTTGGCTGTACCTTTGCTCTGCATGCCTGTCATGGCAACAATTACATAAAGATTGTCTAGTTCATAGATTTCGGATACCTCACCTTTTTTAGCTGTATTGTATAACCACGATACTATGCCTCTTGCTTCAGTTAGTGCTCCTATTCTCCTATCGTTTTTGCCAATTCGATCAGCAGTTTTTATTTCAAGTCCGTCTTCAGTGCTGTTCTTTTCAAATGCTGCCAAGTTGGTGCTTTTCACAGAAAACATCTCTGCTTCTCTGTAATACTTGTTTCTTGTTTGGTCACTTACGTAAATTTCCAACTCTACTTTACCTACCTTATAAGCTACATTGGTTTTAGTAGCAGTAACTTCAATCACATGAAACCCAAAATCAGTTTCAACTACGTCTTTCAATAGTCCTGGCTTAGTAGAGGCAAACACCGCTTCCTGAAAAGGAGCAACCATACTACCTTCGTTGAACCATCCCAAATCTCCGCCTCTGGAGGCAGTAGCATCAGTACCATGTATTCTTGCCATTTCGGCGAAATCAGCGCCATTGCGTATTTCTATCAAGATTCTTCTTGCTTCCGCTTTAGCTTTGCTTTTCGCTGCGTCAGAATCATCTTCTGGTTTGAAAAGGATGTGGCTGGCTTTTGCAGAGTATTGCAATCCTTCGGATACAGCGGCCAATTTGTAAAGCACAAACTTTCCATTCTCTAGCTCTGGCCCAACTACTGTACCTTCAGCAACAAGCTCTCCATCCTGAAACAGAACTTCTGGTATGTTATCCGCACGGTAAGTCATGTATGGTAAAGTACCGTCTGAATTAACAACAGAGAAAATTGAATCATTTTCTGCAGTGGCAAATCCATTTTTCAAGGCTTCTATTTCTTTTTTGACAATGGCTGTGTCACCTACAGAAGGAATAACTTCGAATGTGATATATTTTATGCTTCTTGTATCTTCTCTTTGGTATTCATCTTCGTGAGCTTCCAAATAATCTTCTAACTCATCATCACTTACAGAAACTGCACTGTCACTCAATGTATAGTATGGGACGTATACATATTGCACATCCGCAGTAGCGGCAGTTGCTTTGTATTCTAGCTTTGCTTCTTCCTCAGTTGCATAATTGGTTCTCAAGATAAGGTTTTCATATTTCAATCTTCTTCGTCCTGGCCCCAAATTACTTTCAAACTGATACCACGCAGCTCTTTGCTGAGCAGGTTGGTTAGATAGGCTTTTAAGAAACTCAATCACTAAGTTCTTATCAAACTGTCCAGTTTGTTGGTTGGTGAAAATAGGAATCTGCATGATCTGAGGGCTAATGTTTTCTCCCTGAACCATATCTATCAATTCATCTTCAGATACTTCAACACCCAATTTGTTAAACTGATTTTTATATGCAATCTCAGCGATCATAGCATCCCATGCTTGATTTCTAACCGAAACCAATTCGTTTGAAGATGGGTTTCTTCCTGTACTTGACCTGAAGTTAAAAGACACTTCATCGATTTTAGCCAAATAGTCATCTCTTGAAATGGTAGTTCCTGCTATTTCTCCAACATCTGTATTGGCTCCACCTAATAATGCAGAATTGGGTCCTAAAAGATCTGCTCCAACGAATGAAATAATTGAAAAAGCTATTACGCCTACAACCACTTTACCCATTTTATTCCTGAGCGTATTTATTAATGCCATTTGTTAATGCTTTTTAAATAAATTTTATAGTTTCTATTCTTAAAAAGTCCTTCAAATTTTCGTTGAAATCTCCGAAATTATCGGACAATAAATATTAGAAGAGGCGCAAAAGTAATTATATATGTTCTTAAAAACCAAATTTTTAGAACCTTAGAGAAATGTATCTCAATCTTCAGTTAAAGTGTTGTCAATCTGCAGCTTTATCTTTTCTATTCTGGTGTCTTCTTTGGATAAAATTTCTATTGAAAACTTCGAAAATGTAATGATTTGATTGAGTTCTGGCAGGTTTTCATTAATAGACAAAACCAAACCCCCTAAAGTATCATATTCTCCTTCTGGGAGTCCCCATTCATATTTGTCATTTAAATAATCTATTTCTACTCTGCCGCTTAATATATAAGTATTGTCGTCTAGTGCTATTTCCGTAAGATCTTCGTCATCATGCTCGTCTCTGATCTCACCAAATATCTCTTCTATTATGTCTTCTATCGTCACTATTCCTGAAGTTCCACCATATTCATCGACAACCAATGCCATGCTTTTATGTTCTGATATTAGCTGAATGAGCAACTCATTGGCTGCCATTGTTTCTGGCACTATGGTGATTTTAGTGAGTATGTCCTTGATGTATTTGGGCTTGTTAAAAAGCTCAAAAGTATGACAATAGCCAATGACATTGTCTATCGACTCTTCGTAAACAATTATCTTTGAATGCCCACTCTCAATCAGCGCAGTTTTTAATTCTTCAATATTTTCTGATACATCTACTCCAACTATTTCTGTCCGAGGAATCATACATTCTCTTACTTTGATAGTCTTAAATTCCAAAGCATTGTTAAATATTTTGGTATTGATTTCGTCTTCAGGGGTAGATTCTGTTTTTGTGTTGATGAGGTTCTTCATGTAGTGATTGAGATCAGTGAGACTAAAAATAGGTTTGTCTTCTGAATAATCTAACCTCAAAACATGTGTAATAAATAGCCTACTGGTAATAGTGACTAAGTAAACAGCGGGAAATAGGATGTAGTATATAATCAAAAATGGAACTGAAAAAACAGATAACAAAAAGTATGGGTTGATCATAAATATACTTTTTGGTAAAAATTCTGCTGTAATCAGTACTATAAGTGTTGAAATTATAGTTTGAACCAGTAATATGGGTATGTCGCCTGTTAGTTCTTCAGGTAAAATACCGATGACCCAAGGTTCTAGCATTACTGCCATAAGGATTCCATAAAGAACTAGAGCCAGATTGTTGCCTACCAATATGGTAGAAATGAATTGGGAAGGGTGGTTGGCAAACCTTGATATGATACGGCCAGATATTGAGCCATGCTTTCCTCTCAATTCTATGTGAAGCCTGTTGGAGGAAATAAAAGCGATTTCCATCCCTGAGAACAGTGCTGAAAATAATAAACAAACAATAATTAGGCTAACCTGGTATGGATCCATTTGGATGAGTATTAGGACTTGTTAGTTTTGTCCTTCTTTATTTTATATAAAAGTAATAGAGATATACTTAACATAAAAATCCAATAGGAGTATGAAAAACCAAGAGTCATGGTTTGGTGTATTCCAATGATAAAGAAACCTGCTGACAAGGTCAATAAAATTATCTGTAATAAATTATTATTCATATTTGTTAAAACTGCTCATCTATAGACAAAGTGCCCGATGGGTTCAATATTGTATAGGATTCAAAATCCTGATCTGCGGTGAGCCCTTCCCCGGTATGGATCTCTCCATCAGACTTTATGGTTACAAATTTATCCGTATGGACTTTTTCATCATCCGGCTCCCAAATCAATTCTTCAGTAGACAGTTCATCTTTGCTCACTTTATTGTATAAAATCACATTTCCTTCTGCTTTATAGTGGTTTTCTCTCTTGATGTAATAGCCTCTGTCTCCTACCAGTATAGATGATATTTCTTCATTTTTATCGTAGAATTCCAAGTAAATCCCTTCGGGAAACTCTCTGTCATCATTGTCCAATATCAGTTGCTTAGGGCCTTTGAGCTTAATTTTGACTTTAATAGAATCGCTAAAAATCAGTGTGACACTATCCATTTCAATTGAAGGCCCCTCAAACGTTTCTTTTTCCAATACATTTTTATTCTTCTCATCTACGCATGAGAAAATAATGATGGACAAAAGAATGATTGTGGAAAAACGAATTTTATTCATTGCCTTGATAGATTCTACTATAAAACAAAAAAAGCATCCCTGTTATTTCAAAACAAGGATGCTAATATTATTTATTTTTTACTTTGACTATGGCCTTCTTGAAAGTTTGACGGACTCATTGATCCAACATCCACAGTTCATTACTTCTCCTTCTTTCATTCCTAGTTCAAAAATCTCTTCAATTGATGGAAATTGCTCTTTGGCATTTTGCATCATGGCAGAATTTCCAGCCTTCTGATATTGATTGTATGCTGCAATAAAAACTAGTCTGTCATCTACTTTACTGACACCCTGACGACATTCCTGATAGCTTTGCATGTAAAGGTTTCCTATTAATACGTATCCATCGCTCATCGAAGGGTCAATTGCTAAGGCTTTACGTGCTTGCGTTCTGGCAGCAACTTTCTGTCCTTTTGATGAGTACAACTGTGCTTTACTCATATAGATTTCAGCTTTCTTTAAGTTGTCGTCAGCATACTCTATCGCCTTGTCATAATAGGTATGCGCAGTTTCTAAGTCACCTGCTGAAGAGTGTTTCAATGCAATAACTTTTGCTAAACCAAACTCCGGCTCTTTTTCAAATAGAATTATCGCAGACTCAAGAAATAACGGACTATCTGTACATTTACCAGTTAGCATCAATTGAAATACTTTCTTGGCAACTTTTAGGTCACCTGTTTCTTTCATTTTAGGGCCGAGGTTGCTTTCAACAAACTCACAATCTACCGTAACAATCTGGGTAAGCATGCTGTCGATTGTTTCCTGATATTTTTCGAGTTTGCTTACGTTTTTGCCTTGTTTGATTTTAATTTCTATAAGGTCAGAAATCTCACCATATTTTTCAATGATGGCTTCATCGCTTATATCTCCTTTGCTAAGCTTATGTCTTCTGATTATATCCATATAACCGATGAGATTGTTGTCGATTGTTTTTTCGCCATTCAATTTCATAGTCTTGTCAAACAATTCAAGCATTTCTTTGTACTTACTTTTGTTCCCTTTGTGGTACTTGTATGAAATAAGTGCTTTTCTGTTGAGCACATTCCCTTCATCACCAAAATGAGTTATCCTAAGGTCATACATCTCAAGCGCTTTGTCCTGGAATGCTATTTTTTTAGCAGCATCCGGCTCTTTATCTGCTAGCCCTTCGTAGATTTTGGCTCCATTGATATAAAGCGATTCATTGAGATTTGGTGCTTTTTCTAAAAGCCACTTGTGTGGTTCTATTGCGGTCAGGAATTGATCACTTTTAAGAGCATCGGTATATAATGCGTTTTTTTCTTTCGCTTTCTCAACGTCTTCGGGCCAGTTCCACCCAGGCTGTGCTATAGCTGTAACTGTTACAAACAAGCATATCAACCCTAAGAATAATTCTCTTTTCATTTTTAATGTTGGTTTAATAATATTTTCTCCTTTCAAACCACTTATCGTTAATTGTGGCACCCAGTACAAATTTAAAATATCTTTCTCTAATCAAGTCATTGGATTTTGTACCCCTTTGTCCTAATTTAAAAGCGAGATCCAAGCCTGATACAGTATTGAATGGTAGTGTCCAGCCAAAATTGATGCCAAAGTCGTTTATAGTATTTCCATTAAGTACATAAGGTACTTGTTGGTAGTTGAATCCAAACCTATATCTGATCCTCTTAAAGTAACTGCTGACACTGGTGTAGTCTGGAATGAACTCCATCCCTAATCCTACTATTAAGGCACTTCTATACTCTTGACTGCTTGATTCTGACCCAGCAAATTGTTTCCAAGTTTGCCTTTTGATGTCCATAGAAATCGTATAAGCATTTAATTTTTCGTAAGAAAAACCAAATCCTAATTCTGAAGGAAGGCTAAAAATTTCTTTTTGATTGTTGACGAGAGTATCTCCAGGGATCGCAGTATTTGAACCACTTTTTCTCTCCAACCTAAAGTCTTCACCCCCTAGGAAAGTAGTAGTCTCTTTTTCTACAAATCCAAAAAGGAAAGAGGTCTTAACTCCGATTGTCAATCCTTTGCCCAATGCCACTCCATTGGAAAAATAAGCTTGGGTTATCCCTCCATTTCCTTTGAAATTGAATGAAACGGGGGTTGTTGTTCCTGCGACAATGTCATTGGCAATTACATTGTAGTTGACAGAGCTGTAAGGAAGAAACCCAATGCTAGAAGTCCATTTTGCTGGAATTATGGGAAAAGAAAATGCGATATACCTTAATCCTCCTGTTCCACTCTTTTGAGTTTGGGTCTGGCTAGAAACTGTTCTTGATTCCGCACTAAGCCCCATTTGAAATGTGGTAAGGGAATTATAGGGCAGGAGCGCTGGGTTCACATTATTGATATGCCAAAAGGACGGAGACCCTATCCCTACTTCTCCCGTACCCATCTGGCTGGAAAGACTCATATCGGATATATCACCGATACCATTTATGGTATAGGGTGAAAACGTATGTTGCGCCATAAGACTATGACTACACAATACAAACAACAAAATAATCGACCTGTTAATCTTTCTCATTTAATGTCTATTCCATATTAAATTGACTGCACGCAATTTAAGGGCTGCAAAGATGCGAGCTTTTGCGTTAGATTCAAAACAATTTTGTAATACACCCTATATTAGCTTCATTTATTAAGCAATTGTGAGAAATATGTGCTTTGAAAAAGGAAATATTCCAACTTAGATAATGACAATGCATCAAAATAGGTTGTCGTGTCAAAAAATAATAATTTAATATTCTAACTATATGTCAAAAAATGCATGCACTTGTATTGGTCTCATGTCCGGCACTTCACTAGATGGATTGGATATCGTCTATTGTCGTTTTTGGCTAGATGGCTTAAAATGGGAATACGAAATTTTGAAAACCACCTGTTTTGAATATCCTGAAGACTTATTCCTAAAATTAAAGAAGGCCAAAGGTTTGCCAGGAGAAGCTCTGATTAGACTTGACACTGACTATGGTAAGTGGATTGCTGGTGTGGTCAACTCATTTATCCAAAAGGAGAGGATAAAGCCTGATTTTATTGCCTCACATGGACATACTGTTTTTCATCAACCAGAAAACTCAATGACGCTACAGATCGGTTCGGGAAATGAAATTTTTGCTGCCTGTAATATCCCAGTTGTTTATAATTTCAGACAGTTAGATGTTGCATTGGGTGGGCAAGGTGCCCCTTTGGTTCCTATTGGAGATCATCTATTATTTGGCGAGTATGATTTTTGTTTAAATCTAGGTGGCATAGCGAATATTTCAACAAATAGATTGGGTCAAAGAATAGCCTATGATATTGTCCCTGTAAATATTATTCTTAACCATGAGGCAGGGCGAGTTAATATGTCTTATGATCAGGGTGGAAAGTTGGCCGCTAAAGGAATAATAATCCAGGAGTTATTAAAGCAGCTTGAATCTTTAGATTTCTACAAGTCCCCTTTTCCTAAATCACTAGGAAGTGAATGGATTGAGAAAAATATTCTATCAGTAAAAGAATTTTGTGATGCACCACCTGAAAATATTTTGCGGACTTATGTAGAACATATTACCAACAGATTAAGCTCGGATATTATCAAATTGGGTACCGATTCCCCGAATCGAATTAAGAAAATCCTTGTTACTGGAGGAGGAGCATGGAACACCTATTTGATAAACTGCTTGAGGAAAAAACTTGGTAATCAATTTGACGTGCTCGTGCCCAACGAAGATTTGGTTAATTATAAAGAGGGACTAATATTCGCTTTTTTAGGCTTATTAAGAATTAAAAATCAGAATAATTGCCTTTCGTCGGTGACAGGCGCATCAAAAGATAATTCGGGTGGTGTTATCATTTCAGATCACAACATTATTTTGTAGTTAATGGCTAAAAACACATTTTCTTCCATTTTTTGAATTAAAATTGCCTAAGTGTGGTTTGAAATTACAGAACCTGAACTTATATTTAAAAAATAATTTATCTTGAATCTGCTGTGGATAATTTATAAAATGCTTAATTTTTAACTTGAATACCAGCCAAAGCATTTTAACAATACAAAAAGGAATTATTTCTAATATGCACAAATCACTATTACTGATTTTATTTTTCACCGTTGCTACATTGGTATGTACTTATGGTGAGAGTCTTTCAGAAGCTAATGATCTAAACTCAACGACAGAGCTTGTAGTGTCTGCCACTGAAGAGGGGGATGCTGAGGCAGTTGTACACCACCATGCTCCTGCCTGGTCAGTCATTCCGTTTGTTGTGCTTTTATTGATGATTGCCACAGGACCACTGTTTTACGAACATTTTTGGCATAAAAGTTATCCAAAAATTGCAGTTTCACTGGCAGTTTTGGTTGTTGCATATTACATATTTGGACTCCATAATACTCATGCTCCGATTCATGCTACTGCAGAATACATCCAATTTATTGCACTCCTCAGTGGTTTGTTTATAGCATCCGGAGGGATAATGATCAAAGTAGACAAAGACGCTACACCATTGACAAATGTCATATTACTCCTAATAGGAGCCGTTGTAGCCAATATTATAGGTACTACAGGGGCATCTATGTTATTGGTAAGACCATTTATCAGGTTGAATAAAAACAGAATAAAAGCCTATCATATCATATTCTTTATTTTTATGGTAAGCAATATAGGAGGATCCCTTACACCAATTGGAGATCCACCATTGTTTTTGGGGTTCCTAAAAGGAGTTCCATTTTTCTGGACTTTGACATGGAATTTTATCCCATGGTTATTTGCTCTGACGATCTTATCTGTAATTTTTTATTTTCTTGATAAAAACAACAAATCGGATTATAGCTTTGGTGAGGACTTAAGAAAAAGAACCGGAAAAATCTCTATTATAGGAAACAGAAATTTTTTATGGCTGGCTGTTATTGTTGGGTCGGTATTTTTAGATCCGAATGTGCTGGATTGGGTGCCTGCTATACATTACGATGGCCAGAAATTTTCTTACTGCAGAGAGATCATCATGTTCACAGCTGGATTTTTGTCTTATAAGATGGCCAGTAAAGATGCCCTTAAAGGCAATGATTTTAATTTCGAACCTATCAGGGAAGTCGCCTTTATTTTCATAGGCATATTTGGAACGATGATGCCGGCTTTGGAGCTGGTAGGAAACTATGCTCAATCAGAAGCAGGTGCTGCTATGATTACGCACAATACTTTGTATTGGGGAACTGGAGCTCTATCAGGATTTTTGGACAATGCTCCTACCTATATCAACTTCCTAACAGCTGCGATGGCTTCTCAGGGTGGGTCTATTAACAATTTCCAAGAAGTGATCAGTTATTCAGAAGGTGGGTATCCTGATTCACAGTTGTCTTTAATGGCTATTTCTGTAGCAGCTGTATTTTTTGGAGCAATGACCTATATCGGTAATGGCCCTAATTTTATGGTAAAATCTATAGCAGAGCAGGTTGGTATTAAGATGCCGTCTTTTTTCGGTTATATCATTAGGTTCTCCATACCAATTCTTCTTCCTTTGTTTCTTTTGGTATGGTTTATATTTTTCTACCTTCAGATATTATAAGCTTAACATTTTGATTGCTGTGATTGCAGCTTCATCTCCTTTATTTCCATGTTTGCCCCCAGCTCTATCCAGAGCTTGTTTTTGAGTATTTGGTGTGAGTACACCAAAGATTACTGGCTTATCATATTTCAAAGAAACATTGGTAATTCCATGAGCAACAGCATCACATATAAAATCGAAATGTTTGGTTTCTCCTTGAATGACACAACCAATACATATCACCGCATCAATATCTTCTTTTTGAGCCATTTTCTGAGCGCCAAGGCTCAACTCAAAGCTACCAGGTACGGCAGCCCTTAGTATGTTCTCTGCATTTGCCCCATGGGCTATAAGGGTTTCATACGCACCGCTATACAGAGATTCGGTCACTTCTTCATTCCATTCCGAAACAACGATCGCAAATCGACGCTTAGACACATCTACAAGGTTGTCTGTACTGTATTCGCTTAAGTTTTTTAAAGTACTGGCCATAATTAATTTGTTTGATAGTGATCCGTTACTGTAAAAAGCAAAATAAAAAAGGGATGAAAACAAATCCATCCCTTTTCATTCAATTTTTTTTTCTTTTAGTTCAATGCTCCTTGAAGCCTTGCTTTATGCTTCTTAGCATCCGAATATTCAGCAGCTCCATAGTATTCATCAAGTATGGTCTGATAGTTTGCTATAGCTGATTCTAGGTTGTTTGATTTCTCATTAGCAATTGCTGCCTTTACCAAATAGATTGGTGTGAACTGCTTATTGGCATTGTAATTTGCTGCCTTTTCATAAAATGAAACAGCCTTTTCATATTGCTGTAATTCCATGTAAGCGTCACCTATCAGTGAATAAGATCTCGCTTGTACCAAATAGTCGGATACACTAAACTTTTCAAGGTAGGAAATGGCATTATCATAATCACCAAGTCTTAAATAAGTAGCGCCGGCATAATAATGGGCTAAATTGGCAGTACTTGTCATGCCATACTCTTCGATGATTTCGAGAAAGCCAAAATTATTACCGTCTCCGTTCAGGGCTCTACCCAAACTGTCGGCTTCAAAATAATAGACTGCTTGATATAGATCACGCTGTGCATTTTTATCTTGCTCACCAACGTAGTAGTTGTAAAACATGTAGCCCAAAATGGCAACAAGAAATACCCCACCTACAACCAAAACGATGTTTTTGTTTTTTTCTACAAACTCTTCAGTTCTTGAAAACTGTTCCGCAAGCGCTTCAGGATTCTCTAACAAATCATTCCCTGCTGCTTCCGTATTTTTATTCTTTTTTGCCATGCTTTGAAAAATTCAGGTCGCAAATTTAGCAATAATTTGATATTAACATATATTAAGGGTAAAATTCATTTGGAAGTGGGCTGAGAAACATCAGAATAATTATAATCAAATTCCAAATTATTCTTCGTAAGCCCAGTCTATACCAGATTTCATGTCTTTAAGAACCACTCCTTGTTCCTTTAGCTGATTCCGGATTTCATCCACTTTATCATAGTCTTTCGCTTCTTTGGCCTTTCTATAAAAATCAATCAGTACTTCCAACAAGCCTTCCGAGTTCAAATTGTTTTCTTCTTTCAAGCCCAATACTTCTGTAATAAATGAGCAGAAAGTGGTTTTCAACCTGTCAAAAGTTTCTTTGCCGATTTCTGCAGGTTTTAGGTTTTGTGTTGGGATCGAATTGATTTTCTTTAATAGGTTAAACAAATGACCAATGGTTAGGGCTGTATTGAAATCATCGTTCATAGCCCGGTAGCAATTATCACAAAGTTGATTGATTTGTCCGGCGACTTTTTCGTTAATGGTGACACCTTCCTCGTCGTTATATTCAATATTTTTTATTGCCCTAAGACCATTCATCAATTTTTTATAACCTTTTTGCGCTGCTTGTAAAGCTTCATTGGAAAAATCTAGTGTGCTGGCATAATGGGACTGAAGCATAAAAAACTTGACTGTCATAGGAGAGTAAGCTCGGTCCAGTAGTTCATGATCACCTGCAAAAAGCTGTCTAGGTAAAAATGAGTTGCCTAGAGACTTGCTCATTTTTTGTCCGTTCACAGTGAGCATGTTGGTATGTATCCAATATTTAACTGGATCTTGCTCATGAGCTCCTACTGATTGAGCCAATTCGCATTCATGGTGAGGAAATTTGAGGTCCATTCCACCTCCATGTATGTCAAATGTTTTGCCTAAGTATTTGGTACCCATTACAGTACATTCAAGATGCCACCCAGGAAACCCCATTCCCCAAGGAGATGGCCATCTCATGATGTGCCCATCTGTAGCCTTTTTCCATAGTGCAAAATCTACATTGTCAGACTTTTCATCTTGACCATCGAGTTCTCGGGTATTGGACAAAAGGTCTTCTATTTTTCTTCCGGACAACTTTCCGTAATGGTGGTTTTTTTGATACTCTTTTACATTGAAATATATCGACCCGTTGCTTTCGTATGCCAATCCGTTTTCAAGTAGCTTTTCAACCATCTCCACTTGCTCAATGATATGACCTGTAGCTGAGGGTTCGATACTAGGAGGAAGGGCATTGAATTGGTCCATTACCCTGTGAAAATCTTCTGTATACCTTTGGACTATTTCCATTGGCTCCAAGTTTTCTAATTTGGCTTTTTTTCCAATTTTATCTTCTCCTTCGTCTGCATCATCTATCAGGTGACCAACATCTGTTATGTTTCTAACATAGCGCACTTTATATCCAAGGTGCATCAAATACCTGTATATGATGTCAAAACTGACAAATGTTCTGACATTGCCAAGGTGTACATCGGAGTAAACCGTAGGGCCACAAACGTACATGCCCACAAATGGAGGATTTAGAGGCTCAAAAAGTTCTTTTTTACCTGTTAATGAATTTTGAATTCTAAGTGGATTCAACATAGAAATAAATTATTTTCTAAAAGATACGGTTTTCTAATACGGTCTCAAGCAAAAAAAGGTATTACAATTACCTTTTCAAATCGATCCAAATAAAAACTTCTGATTTTTAGGCTTTTAGCTGAAGTTACATAACCTGCAAAACTTGGACACTCGTAGATTAAATCAAAGATATTATCTGTATATATTTACTTCCCATAACCATTTAAAATTTCCTTTATAGGAATCTTCGTTTTCCTGAATTGCAATAAATATTTAAGAATGGGTAGATCTTATATTAATTTTGTTCCATTAATAATGGAATAGCAATTTTGGTTGTTATAGTATTGTTTAAAAATTATGAGGAGAATCCTTTTAACCATATCATTATCTTTTTGCCTATCGGTTGTGGTTTTTGCACAATCAGATGGTAACTACGAATACTCCAAAGAGTTTACTTGGGGGATAAATAAAAATACCAACGGAGGATTAATCGGAGGATTCACTTTTAAGTGGGCAAATTCTATTAATGAAAAACAATTTAAAACTTTTGGGTTTGAATTGATGAATGTAAAACATCCCAAAGAAATAAGAATTTCAACAACGGGCAGCCCGTTTTTATACCCCAAATCAAACTATTTATATTCGGTAAGAGGGTTTTATGGAAGAGATTTTTTGTTGTTTAAAAAAGCGCCTCAGCAGGGCGTGCAAATTATTTTTACCACTGCAGCAGGGCCAACAATAGGTGTGGTAGCGCCTTATTATGTAAGGACTGAAGCTGGAACTTTTCAATTCGACAATACTACCATGTCGCAAGGATCTATCACCGGTACTGGCCATTTGTTTCAAGGATTAGGAAAATCTAAGTTAAAATTTGGGCTGAATGCAAAAGCAGGAGTGATGTTTGAAATGGGTGCTTTTAAGAGCAATGTCACTGGATTTGAAATAGGAGCGCAATTGGAAGCTTTTACGGAAAAAATAATAATTGTTCCCACTCAAAACAATAGAGCCATTTTTTCCTCATTGTATTTAACACTTTTCTACGGTCACAGAAGATAAAAAAAACTTCGGTATTTATCTTTAAAGAAATATGCGTCTGTTGCAGACATCTTGTCAGAGCAATTCTTTTACTACTATTATTATGATAAAAAAACTCATATACGTTTCTTTGCGTAAATTCCTGAGATATGATTGAATTGCCAGTAGTAGATGCAGTAAAAGCCAAAAGGACTAAGAAACCTGACTGGCTAAGGGTAAAACTCCCTGTAGGTCAAAATTATGCTAATGTTCGGAAGCTAGTTGATGAACATAAATTGCACACCATTTGCGAAAGTGGTAATTGTCCTAATATGGGTGAGTGCTGGGGGGCAGGTACCGCTACTTTTATGATACTTGGAAATGTTTGCACCAGAAGTTGTACGTTTTGTGCTGTTGCAACAGGCAGACCGCCAGAGTATGATGTAGAGGAACCTGAAAGGGTGGCCAAAGCAATCCACCTTATGGGGGTAAAACATGCTGTAATTACTTCTGTAAATCGAGACGAACTCAAAGACAAGGGAGCTGAAATATGGCATAGAACTGTGGTAGAAACCAAAAAACTCTCTCCGGAAACGACCATAGAAACGCTGATCCCTGATGTAAAAGGAAAATGGGATGCTTTGTATACCATGATAAGTGCTGGACAAGAAGTAGTTTCTCACAATATGGAAACTGTTGAAAGCCTTTATCGAAGGGTAAGGCCACAAGCCAAATATGCAAGAAGTTTAGAGCAAATTAAGCTTACAAATGAATTTGGAAAAAGAACCAAAACTGGCATCATGTTGGGTTTAGGAGAAAAAGAAGACGAGCTGTTCAAAGCCATGGACGACTTGGCAGCACATGGTTGTCACATTTTGACCCTGGGGCAGTACCTTCAGCCAACAAAGCGACATATAGAAGTGGCTGAGTTTATTCATCCAGACAAATTTGCCCAATACAAAGAAGAGGGGTTGAAAAGAGGGATCAAGTATGTAGAATCTGACCCTCTGGTAAGATCATCATACCATGCAGAACGCCATGTGAATGTACCGATATGATTTTAGTTGGGGTTTTAAGATGTAAGCAAACAGTGAAAAATAAGAGTCATTTTGGATGCAAACTATAGCATAGAAAAAACCAACAATACCATAAAATGGCTTTGGAAAATGGCATGGCGAGACAGTCGTCGGAGTAGAAAAAAGCTATTTTTATTTACGAGCTCAATTATTATAGGGATAGCAGCCCTCGTTGCTATCAATTCTTTCAAAGAAAACCTGGAGGAGGAAATAAATATCCAGGCAAAATCACTACTCGGGGCAGACCTTGTCATAAGAAGCAAAAAGGCGTTTTCTGAAGAAATTCAACTTACTCTGGATTCAGTAGGAGAAGAATATTCGAGAGAAAGCAGTTTTGCTTCTATGGTTTACTTTCCCAGAACGATGGGTACCAGGCTGGTGCAAGTCAGGGCATTGGCTGGTCCATATCCCTACTATGGAAGCATAGAGACTGAGCCTAAATATGCAGGTGGCGACTTTCAGAATGGACAGTATGCCTTGGTGGATGAAAAGTTGATGCTCCAATACAATGCGGAGCTTGGTGATGATATTAAGGTTGGAAATATATTATTTAAAATTACTGGAAAGCTTCAAAAAATACCTGGACAAAGTGGGCTGACCTCCTCCATTTCTCCGGTTGTTTACATCCCTTATTATTATTTAAATCAAACTGGATTGGTAAAAAAGGGAAGTCGCGTGAACTACTTTTATTATTATCAATTTGAAAATAATGAAAAGCTGAAAACCACTCTGGAAACTTTCGAAACACGCTTCAAAGATTTATCACTAAGGACTGAAACAGTAGAAGAAAGAAAAGAAGACACCACCACCGCATTTAAGAATATGGCAGTATTCCTAAATCTATCAGCGTTTATAGCCTTGCTTTTGGGTAGTATTGGAGTGGCTGGTGCTGTACATATTTACTTAAAAGAAAAGACAGAATCTGTAGCTATACTCAGGTGCCTCGGAATGAACGGCAATCAGGCGTTCTATATTTATTTTATTCAAATAATGGTTATTGGCTTTATTGGGTCATTGCTTGGCGTTTGTTTTGGCAGCTCTTTTCAATTTGTATTGCCGGCACTTTTAAAAGATATATTGCCCATTTCAATTGTTCCAAAGGTCTATTGGTATATTGTGCTCGAAGGACTGGCTTTGGGGCTTTTGATAGCAATTTTGTTCGCATTGATTCCTCTGATTTCACTCAAAAAAATATCACCACTCCTTTCCATCAGATTAGCCTACGATGCATCTCTCAAGTCCAGAATGGATGCCAAGCACTTAGCTGTTTATGGATTAATTGTCTTGTTTATTTATGGATTTTCCTATTTCCAAATAGAAAAAGCACTCCAGGCGTTGTACTTCTGCCTAGGGCTGCTTGCCACTTTCATATTACTATGGGCTATCTCAAAAGCCCTAATGATTTTAACCAAAAAAATATTTGACACCAGGTGGAGTTACATTACCAGACAGGGAATAGCCAATCTTTATCGTCCAAACAATCAATCTGTCTTACTTATCATTACCATTGGACTCTGTACCGTTTTGCTTTCTTCACTTTTCTTCATGAGAGCATTGTTGATTGATCAAATCTCTATAACTGGAAGAGGAGAAAGACCAAACATGGTATTGTTCGATATTCAAACGTCCCAAAAGGAGGAAATCAAGGAACTGACTTTGGATTACGATTTACCTATAGTACAAGAAGTGCCTGTTGTGACCATGCGGCTTAAGGAGATAAATGGTGTTGATAAAAGAAAGGCAGAGGAGGACTCCACAATCCAATATCCTGATTGGATGTACAACCGAGAGTACCGCATTACTTTTAGAGACTCGCTTATAGATTCAGAAACGATTGTAAAGGGCAAGTGGCAGGGAGAAGTCAAAAGCCCAACAGACAGTATCTTTATTTCAATGTCAGATGGGTTTGCTAAAAATCAAAAACTTGAGCTCGGTGACGAACTGGTTTTTAATGTGCAGGGAGCGTTAATTAAGACATATATTGGCAGCTTCAGGGAAGTTGATTGGAGAAGGGTACAAACGAACTTCTTGGTGGTTTTCCCAAAGGGTGTCTTAGAAGAAGCGCCGCAGTTTCATGTGCTTATCACAAAAGTTGACAAGTCAGATGTGTCAGCTAGGTATCAGCAGGCAGTTGTGCGTAATTTTCCCAACATCTCGATTATAGACTTGGAACTGATTCTCAAAACGCTCGATGACGTATTGGGTAAAATTTCATTTGTCATCAACTTTATGGCTGGC
>CAXBNB010000009.1:0-18088 GCA_963976505.1 uncultured Reichenbachiellaceae bacterium | reverse complement strand
TCTTTCTTTTGCATTGGGTGAATTTAAACTGTAAGTTGTTTTTTAAAATAAGTAAGGACAATGTCAATTGATAAGTTCAATATACGACTCGATCCCTAGAGAAGCGTAAGTCTTATAATTCCCTTCTTCGTCTGTGTAAATAAAGAAGCCTTCCAACCCGTCTGTGTTATTTACCAGTTCCTTCGATTTTTCGAATCCAATAACCATGCATGCCGTGGCATAAGCATCTGCCAAGGTGCAATTTTTTGCAAAAACAGATGCGCTCAGCAAGTTGTGAGAAGTTGTATAACCAGTAAAAGGGTTTATGGTGTGGGCTATCATTTTTCCATTTTGGATATAGTAATTTCGATAATTCCCCGATGTAGCAATTGCCTTGTCTTTTATCGAAATCTTGGCCATCAACTCTACAGACCCTTTTTCTAGTGTAGGCTTCTGCACACCTATCATCCATGGTTTGTTGGCATCTGAATCCCCCTTACAAATTACCTCTCCGCCAATTTCTACCATATAATTTCCAATTCCCTTTTCGCCTAATAAGTCAGCAACCACATCAATACCATTTCCTTTGGCAATCGCACTAAAATCCAAGAACATTCCATTTTCTTTGGTTGCTTTGCGACTGTCAAATTGTATTTTATCAAAACCTATTATGCTGAGAAGAGAATCTACATTGGTGCTGTCCATCCTAGATTTTTTATTAGGGCCAAATCCCCAGGCATTGACCAATGGACCTATAGTAGGATCAAAAGCTCCTCCAGTATTTTCAAATACTTCTTTACTCGCTAGTAGCACTGGGTAAAAAAATGGCGTTTCGAAGGTGATAGAATTTTCATTGTTGAATCTGGAAATTTCAGACGAGGGTATGTAAGTAGACAATGAATTATTGAATGCGTCAAGCAACGAATCGATTTCGGGTTGAAAATTTCTACCCTCCTTGTCAAGGTATTTGATCGAATAGGGAATCGGGCCCATAGTGGTGCCGGAGATATGAACCATTTCCAAAGAACCATCTTCATTGGAAACGACAAACCTCCAAATTGCAAATATTCCAACTAAAGCCAGTATTTTAATAATCCTTTTCTTATCCATACTCCTTGATTTCGCCGCAATTTAGTCTTAAAAATCAAAAGAACGTATTGGGTATTTTAGAAATACAAAACGCCTGACCATGATTTTGAAGGAAAACGCTATTTTTGGGGGCGATTCCAAAACAAATTTACGCTGCATGAGAGAAGACTACCTCAATCCTGATGATGAAGAGATGATGCCAGAAGAAAAGGAGTTTGAAAAAGCTCTTAGGCCTCTTAGTTTTGATGATTTCACAGGCCAGGCTAAGGTAGTTGATAACATCAAAATATTTGTGCAAGCAGCAAAGCAGAGAGAAGAACCTCTGGATCATGTACTGCTTCATGGCCCTCCCGGGTTAGGGAAAACGACGCTATCTTTCATCATTGCCAATGAATTGGGCTCTAGCATCAAGGTGTCATCTGGTCCTGTGTTAGACAAACCAGGTGATCTCGCCGGACTACTTACCAACCTGGAACCCAATGATGTGCTTTTCATAGATGAGATACACCGATTAAACTCTGTGGTGGAAGAATATTTGTATTCTGCAATGGAAGATTACAAAATCGATATCATGCTCGATTCCGGACCAAATGCAAGATCTGTTCAGATTGCACTCAACCCTTTTACTTTGATTGGGGCCACTACACGTTCAGGATTGTTGACCTCTCCACTTAGGGCCAGATTTGGCATCAATGCCCGTTTGGAATACTATGACGCCCAATTGCTGACAAAAATAATAAATCGATCTTCTGCCATTCTAAATACTCCAATAGAAAAAGACGCTTCTAATGAAATCGCTCGCAGAAGTCGAGGAACTCCTCGGATAGCCAACAACTTATTGCGAAGAACAAGAGATTTTGCCCAAATAAAAGGAAATGGAACGATCACAAGAGAGATTTCTAAGATGACCCTTCAAGCTTTGGATGTAGATGAAAATGGATTGGATCAAATGGATAACCGTATTTTGTCAACCATAATTTCAAAATTTAAAGGTGGACCCGTCGGTCTTTCTACTATCGCCACAGCTTGTGGAGAAGAAGCCGATACCATTGAGGAAGTTTATGAACCTTTCCTAATTATGGAAGGATACATCAAACGGACAAGTCGTGGCAGAGAAGCAACCGAACTTGCCTACAAGCATTTGAATGTAGTGCCACCTTCAAGAACAGGAACTTTATTTGATTGATATCAGAGGTAAGTCATGAAAATTATCAAGCTCAAATTTGAAACATTAATGATAAGAAAATGAGCAACGTATATCTTGAGAGACTACAGCTAGCTCCGGGAGCAACGAAAAGTGAAATAAAATCTGCCTACCGGCGACTTTCCAAAAAGTATCACCCTGACATCAACAAAAGCCCTGATGCACAAGAACAATTTATAGCGATTAATGAGGCCTATAATTTTTTGAACAAAGTAGGTCCAACGCCGCATCAAGAAACAGTAGCTTATGATTATGACCCCTACAAAAAGGAATATGAAGAAAGGCGCAAAAGAGCACGGGCTTATGCCAATAAAAAGGCAGAAGAAGCACAACGGAGGCAGGAAGAATCCATAAAATACGCCCTCGGAATATTTGATTCAATGGCTTACATCATATTGGCTTTCAACTTTTTGCTTTCAGCAGATTACTTTCTACCTGTAAGTCAAAATCAAGAAGAAATTATTTCTATTCTTGGCGTAAATGAGGCTCTAAGAAGTGGCGTATCAAAATACCGCTATGATGATATTGTATTTGAAAAAACAAAAATGAGGATTGATATGGGGCAGTTAGTTGGAAATGTTGCTCCTACCGCTATGGTATATTCCACTCCTATATTTGGCACTGGCAGATTTGCCGATATGGAAGTCAACAAGCAAAAAATACAGGTACATCAAAGTTATGGGATTTACGTGGTGTTTGGGTACTTCATTCCAGCCATATTTTTTATCGCCTTGCTGTATCGTTTTATTTTGAAAACATTAGACCACAAATTCACTCTGGCTATAGTAATGACCGGGTTATTCGTTTTTCAACTCTATATGTTTTTTAAGTTTTGAAAGAAACTGATTTAGAATTTTCATTCTTATAAAGGATAAAAAATCAATTTTTAAATCACTTCTTCTCATTTGGTATTATTTTTAACTGTTCAAATAAAAATCGAAAATGAAATACTTCCTCTTCACCTGTTTGGTTGTTTTAGCCACTTCTTTAAATGCCCAAACCACCTATTTCTATGTGGGATCAGCCACTGAAGAAACACCTACACCCATTTCGCTTTGTTCTTTAGATCTATCAAATGGAAAGTTGACCAAAATAAAATCTTTTGAAGGCACAAAATCATCCAGCTACCTATACCTATCGCCAAAAGAAGATTATTTGTATGCGGTGAACAGTGAAAATTTAGAAGGCAATTCGAAAAGTCATTCTGTTGCATCATTCAAAATTGACAAAAAAACCAAAGGGCTCACATTAATCAACAAGCAATCGGTAAAAGGAAGAGGAGCTTGTCATTTGTCTGTCACATCTGACAATAAATTTTTAATGGTTGCTAACTATAGCAGTGGCAATATTGCCGTATTACCGATAAATGAGGATGGAAGTTTAGCGCCTATTTCGTCGAACATCCAACACGCCGGAAGTGGTCCAGATAAAGAAAGGCAACAAGGGCCTCATGCCCATTATATTCAATCATCTGCAGATGACAAATATGTTTTTGCTGTTGATTTAGGGATCGACAAGGTGATGAACTACCAACTTGACCCATCCAATGGAAAACTTTCAGAAAATCCGAATCAAGCTTTTTTACAAGTTGATCCTGGAGTAGGACCAAGACACATGATTTTTCACCAAAATGGGAAATATGCTTACATCTTGAATGAATTGGTATCGTCGGTATCTGCCTGTACGTATGATGCCAAAACAGGCGTCTTGAAAGTGATAGAAACCCACCCGATGTTGCCCAGTGATTTTACAGAATTTTCTAAGGCTGCTGCTATCAGGATTCATCCTTCAGGAAAATATTTGTATGGCTCAAACCGTGGGCATGATAGCATTGCCGTTTTTGAGATATTGAAAGATGGCAATATCAAACTGGTGCAATCCTATCAGGAAGGCATAGAGTGGCCTAGAGATTTCAACATAGAATCCAAAGGAAAATACATGGTTTTAGGTAACCAAAACAAAGGTGAAATCAGAACTTTTCTAATAGGAAAAAATGGCCAAATCACTGCCACTCAAAATACACTAGAAATTACTCAACCAACAAGCGTGCAGTTTTTGAAGTAATATGAAGAAAAAAGAATGCCCAGCCTGCGCTATGGAAGTTGATGCAAAAAGTATTGACTGCCCAATTTGTGGATATGAGTTTCCAAGGCAAAACCGCCTTTTTCAATTAGTTGCCTTGCTGTTGATTATTATGATTGTACTGTTTTTGGTGTTTTAAGACTTAGTAAAATCAATTACTTCAGCTTCTTGATTTCAGGAGTGTTTTTTACCTCTACCACCATGTACTTGCCCTTGCTTAAATAGGAAATGTTGCTGTACATCATGGGAATGGTAAACCTTCCATCTCCATTCATTACCCCAAACAATCCCCGGCGTTTGACGACCACCTGACCTTCGGCAACCTCCTCTATTTCTGTATAATCGGGGGAAGTGATCTTTTTCACTTCAGAATTGTACAGTCCATATTTACCCTCAAATTCTATATGAAATGAACCAAAGCCATTCCTACTTATATAATCATATTTCGAATCCAAAAGGTACTTTCCGTCTTTATCGATTACTCCGTATTTGCCTTTTTCTATCACAATCGCAGTTCCATTGATAAAATCAAAGGATGATTCGTAAACAGGTTGTACACGCAGCTTCTCTTCTTTGTCAATGTATCCCCAGTTTCCAAGAAGGTAAAAGGCAGCCATATCATCAGAAAAAAGTCTGATCGAATCATACCGATTGGCGACCCTGAGCCTGCCTTGCAAGTCAACAAATCCATATTTTCCGTCTAGTTTGATGCCGACATAATCTTCGCTGATTCCCAGTACTTCCTCAAACCTTCCCGATAGGGAATAAAACCGATCACCACCTTTAGTCGCCAGACTCAAATACCCTTGTTCTTTGGCTATCAAGATACTGTCCTGTGATGTAAATGAGATTTCGTCAAAGATTGGTTGTTTTACTATTCGTCCATCCCTCATCACAAACCCTGTTTTGCCTTCTGCAGTAGTTTCGATAAACCCACCGTCATAGGGCTTTAGCGTATTGTAGGTTTGAAATATGACATTTCCATCATTATTGACCAAATCAATTCGAGATTTCAATCTTGCTTCGGTAATTCCCTCTTTATGAATAATTATTTCATCATAAATAGGTTCACAAATCCATTCCCCAAATTGATTGATGGTACCAAAACCATCCAAAAAGTGGACTCTTGAAGTCAAATATTTGAAAGGGGTAACACTGTCGAATTTATTGGCAATTACCTCATCGCCTTGGAAATCAATAAACCCCCAATATCCCCTTCTTTTTACTGCAATTAAACTCTCCGACTCGGGTTTTAAATCATCGTATTTGTACTTTGTGACATTCCTTCCAAACTGGTTGATGACAGACCACTGTTCATCTTTCTTTAGATAAAAAAAACCATCGTCAGCCGAGATAGAATCATACTTCAGCGGAATGAAATAAGCTCCCTTTTCATTTAATACTCCAAAATTATTACCCTTAGAAAAAACAACTTTATCGTCTATACATTGTCTTATGACAATGTCATTCCCTGATAGCAGCTTATTGAAGTTTCTATCCGCTATGGTCAGATAGGTATTGAGATATATGGCATAAAATGCATCAGAAATACTTACCAAAGAATCACAATTGAACTGGCGATCTTTGGTATTCAACTTATCCACAATGGTGTGTTCGTTGAAGCTCAAAACCTTTGCTTGACTTCCTTCAACCGAAATACTTTTAAAACTTGGTTTCAACAGGACATTGCCCCCATCATCTATCAGACCTGCCTTTCCCGATTCGAAAATTTGCGCTTTGCCATTTTGAAGGTAACCTATACTGTCCAGAGAAACAGGAATGATGACCTGTCCACTTTTATTGATAAGACCAGCCCTAAAATCAAAGTCATAAAATACGTACAAGTCATTCACAAAATGGCTAATTCTTTTATAGTCTGTTTTTAGTAAAAACTGGTTTTTTTCATTGAGCAGGCCATAGTTTATTTTGCCGTCTTTTACCTCAGTAACTATTAAGGTATTTTCTATTTTATCAATAGATGAATACTTAAAATCTACGACTGCATTGCCTTTCGAATTGAGTGCACCATAGAATAGGTGGTTGGAAGATGCACCTTTTTTCGATGCAATGATTAGGTCTTTATGAACTGGTCGTAGTTCGTAATAATCTGGAGAAGTGATGATTTTATTTTTGGCTGTAATTATGCCCCAATTGTCATCATAATACCCGATCACATTGTCCACGAACATGTCAAGACCATCACTCCAGCCCAGTTGTTTGTATGCTGCAGGAACCAGCACCTCACCATTAGCGTCTTTTACTCCAGAAAGATTGTTTTCCTTAAATACTTTGGGATTGGTCTGAGCCTTTAGTTCAAATGAGCAGGTACATGCACAAAAAAAGAAAAGTAAAATAAAATTCTTCAGGGATTCAGTAAGACGATTCAATGGGTATGGAGATAATATTTTGTAAAATGCCAGAGCGCAATTTTTGTGCCGCATTGCCACACCAACAATTTATTTCTTAACCTTATCTGGTTGAGCTTCCAGGTTAAACAGGTCATTGAGTACATCAATAAGAGATTCAGCTTCTCCTCTTTTACACGCCGCTTTCAATTGTAATATTGGAAGTTTGATTATTTTCTGCATCATGCTTTTAGTAACTCTTTCCAGCATTTCGGATTCTTTATCATTCAATCCTTTTATGTGTCTGGCCACTTCGCTTTGTCTGATTTCTTCCAGCGCATTGCTCAGTTTATTGATCACAGGCGACACTTCCATTTCTTTCGACCATTCGCTGAAATCATCGATGGCCAAATTGATGATGGCTTTTACATCTGGGATTGCTGCCAACCTTTTTTCCAAGGCAACCGAAGCTTTGCTTTGAATGTTGTCTATATTGTACAACAATACACCAGGAATATCTTCTACATTCTGCTCTATGCTCCTTGGCACAGACAAATCAAACAAATACTTATGGCTCAGTACTTCGTTGTTTTTAAACAATGATTTGGTGATGATCGGGTCATCAGCCGCAACAGACGAAATGATAACATCAAAGTCTAATGCTTTGTCATTAAAATCCGCATAATCAATGGTACCATAGCCACATTCATCTGCTAAAGCTTTCGCCGTTTCAAATGTCCTGTTACATATAAGTACATTCTTGTTTTTGATGTTTTCCAGATTGCGACAAACATCTTCCCCAATTTCACCAAGCCCTAATACCAAAATATTGGGACATTCCACACTGGCTGTCATTTCATTAACCAAATCAACAGTGACATAAGATACAGAAGCTGCTCCATCTCTGAATGCAGTTTCCTGAACCACTCTTTTATTGGTATAAAAAATGGTGTGCATCAACCTATGCAAAAATGGACCCGCCATGTTTTCATCAGCCGACCATTGGTATGCATTTTTTACTTGATTGATGATTTGCAAATCACCTACTACCTGAGCTTCCAAACCAATCGACACATTAAATAAATGTTCAACGGCATCTGAATAGTCATTGTATTCGATAAAGTAATCGCTAAAATCAGCAATATTCTTTATGTTTCTTTCTAGCCCAATGAGCTTGACTATGTCTTCAGAAAGGTTGTTTGAAGAGGTATAGTATATTTCAGTTCGGTTGCAGGTAGAAACCACCAAAGCCTCCGAAATATCTGTGAACTCATCGAAATAGCGCAATACTCTTTTACATGCTTGTTCGTCAAATGCCACCAATTCCCTCACTCCCAGAGGAGCGTTCTTAAAGGAAAGGCTTACGGCTTTGAAGTTTTTATGCATAGTAAAAATTATTCCAGTTCGCAAAATTAAGTCAAAAACAGAAATATCATACCCAGACTACCAATTTATCTAAAATAATTTTAGAAAAGAAGTGTGCTTTGGGGTTAAAACCTATAACGAAGATTCAATTTTTTGGACTATTGATTCTGGTGATATTTGATTCATGCAAGCAAAATCCCCTCTAAAGCAAGGTTTATTTCCAAAAACAGAGCAAGGTCGGCAAGACAATTCCGTTTCAGGGATTTGAATAAAATGATCCTGATTGTGACCAAACCCTGCAAATCCGGCATAAGGATGAGTTGCTCCCCAAATTGAAACCACCTTAGTATTTGTCATAGCTGCCATGTGCATGTTGGCTGAGTCCATGCTCAGCACCGCATCCATTTCATTGAGCAAGCCCAGTTCTTCGATCAGAGCATATTGTCCGATTAGATTTGTTGCCTGCTCATTGTTCTTGCAAAGATCATTTGCTAAAACTTTCTCCTGATCACCTCCTCCAAAAACGAAAATTCGAAATCCTTTTTCGCTCAACAAATTAATAACGGCGTACATCTTTTCTATGGGATACATCTTTTGCTGGTGCTGGGCAAATGGTGCAACTCCAATCCAGGGTTGGGTTTTCTCTCCCAAAACATTGGCTAGGCTTTCAGCAATTGAAAACCTGCTTTTTTTCTCATTAGGCAATGCTAAGTCAACTTCAAAGCCAGGCGATCTAAAAACAGCTGCATACCTTTCTGTGGTATGCTTCAGTTGCTTAAACTCCATTTTTACTTTTGAAGTCAATGCCTTCTTTTCCTTTCTGCCTTTATCAATATGGAATGTAGGAATGCCGTAAAGTTTAAAAAACGTTCTCAGGATTTTTGATCGCAACACATCATGCAAATCAAGAACAACATCCCATGTTGTAATGGAATTGATTTCTTTAAATAGACGGTAAAGACCCATAATTCCTTTGTGCTCTCCGTACAAATCAGGCACAACAAATTCCACTTCCAATCCATGAAACAATGGAATAAATGCTTTGCGTGTAACCACAGTAATTTTCACAGATGGGTTTTGCCGGAGTACTGCTGCTACCACCGGAACAGTCATAGCCACATCTCCCATGGCAGAAAGCCGGATTACAAGTATGTTTTTTTGTGTGTTAATAGCTCAGGAAATTTATTCAGTCATTAAAGCCGTTAAGATACATGTTTCGCTGATTTGAAGGAAGTCTGAGATTATATTAATTCAACCCGATTTTTACTTATTCTTCTACAAAGGATTGATCCAGAAAAGCCATAAAAGTTTAGGCTAAACTTCTATTTAAACACCTTCAACTATTGCGATCTCATTGTCAGTTAGTCCATACAATTCATAAACCAACTGGTCAATTTCTTTATCTATTCTATCAATCTCAGATTTAAGTTTAAGTACTTCTACCTTCTTTTCTTCGAATACCTCCATCCACTCCATTTCGACTGACTTAGTCAGTTTGTCTCCGCCTACTTTTTTTATGGCTTTGTTGAGTTCTGTGATAAAGTCCACGAAATCTAAATTATACCAATTTTGAAGCTTTTTGGTAAGGGTCTCTAATTGAAATTGTGATTGAAGGTATTTTGAAAATTTCATATTGAGATTTTGTAAAATAGATGTGTTCTCAATAACTACATCTGCCTTTTGTTCAAATAACTCTTCATTCTTCAATTCAGGCACGGGGATTTGCTCAAAATATTGAGGCTTTACTTCAATATAACCTCCACTCCTAACGACACAAATAGATTTGAGAAATGCCCAAACAACTTTTGAGTTTAAAATGCATAGCAGGGTTTTGCTGTTACTTGGTAAAAAAACAGCGGGAGCATTAATAAATACGCCCTGAGAGTCGAGACAAAACTTATTAGCATTTTGCAGATTAGGGAATATGATTTTTGGTCTATCAAATAAGTAGTAATACGCACAATTTCTTAATTCCCACCAGAAGTCTCCTTTGTCATATCTTTTTCTGGCCTTTTCCTCAAATTTGATCAGATGCCGGACTAATTCTGGAAAATCTCCTTGAACTGCTTCAAATGCTTCTTCCTCGTTGATATCATCTCCATAACTCTTCTTAGTCCATTTACTCTCAAATAAAATGAGCTTTTGCTGTGGTGTAGGAGTGTTCCATTTTTTAATCTCCTTTCCTTCATATATAAACTTAACATGCTCTCCAAGTTCTGCCTGATCATTGCTGATTAGAAATGCTTCATTGAGAGCCGTTTTAACTCCATAGTAGCATTTACCATACTGCTTTCGAACTGTTGAATGTTCTTTGATTCTCTCAATTAGCAGGTTTGCCTCTATACTAAGAAAATTCCATGAAGCAGGTTCTAAAGAAAATTGGTTTACCTGTACCAATTCATGAGTGTCTATATCTATCACACTTGATTGACTTGATTTAGGAATTTTTACATACTCAAACTGATTTTTTTTATTTGGCTCTTGTTTATTCAATATGATAATTACTGGATAGGTTGTGGCTCCATTAAAAACTTGTACTTCAGTGCAATCAATGTACTTTTCGAAAGTAGCCTTGCCTCCTAAATAAGATCTTAAAACATTTCCAGCAGTTGTTTTATCAAAAGTATTTGAGATGTAGCCCATTAAACCATGAGGCTTTATCAGCTTGGTTCCTAATTCATAAAAATATGCAAAGAGGTCACTAGCTGGATGAAATACAAGAAAATTTCGCTCAAAGTAGTCCATGTAGTTTCCTAGGAGTTCTGCTCTAACATAAGGAGGATTCCCAATCACCGCATCAAACCCCCCTTTTTCAAATACTTCTGGGAACTGCATTTGCCAGTTGAAAGCCTTGTCACCTGCTATAACTTTATTGTCTATTAATGAGTTTCCGCATTTGATATTATTGCTCAGCGTGGTAAGTTTTCTGCGGGGCTGTGCCGTGCGTAACCAGAGTGAAAGTTTCGCAATCTCAACTGACTCATCGTTTAGATCAACACCGAAAATATTCTTTTCCAGAATGGTATTTTCAATATCTGGGAATATGAATCCACCACCCAAAAGGCTTGTTTCCATTTCATCCAAATAGCTATGCTCCTTGATTAGAAAATCCAGCGCTTGATTTAAGAATGCTCCAGAACCACAAGCTGGGTCTAAAATGGTCAAAGTGAGTAACCAGTCTCTGTAGGTTTTTAGCAATTGTTGAAGCTCCTGTAGTTTTTTGCCTGTTCTACCTTTTCTGCTTTTCAGATAATCTTCTTCTTTGAAGTTGAGTTCGGCTTTCTTCTCCTCACATAACTTACCGAGTGTATTATCTACGATGTATTTGGTAATGTACTTAGGCGTATAGAATACTCCATCTTTCTTACGCTTGGTTTTTTGCTTATCGAAATCAGTACCTTCTATCTCAGCATTTACACTTTCAATTTCATTAAGTGAGTTTTCAAAGATGTGACCAAGAATGTTGACATCTATCTGACTGTCAAAATCATAGTTTGACAGTATTTCGGCATGTTTATTTAGCAATTCATCACTTATAATTAAGCTATCTAAAACAGGGTCTGGTCTAAATAAACCACCATTGTAAGCAAAAATTTCTGCTGACTTATCTGTTCCTGACCTTCCGGTATCTAAGTAATTGAAATACTTTTTGAAACGATCATATAGTGGCACTACTTCATCAAGTTCCTTGAGTTTTTCCCATTGTTCTAAAATCTTAACAGTAGAGTTGGGAGGTAGTAAGCCACGATCCTCCCCAAAGAAAATGAATAGAAAACGATCTATCAGTTTTTGAGATTGCTTGAAAAGTGTCTGCTTAATATTCTTGTTGGCTCTTTCTGTATCTATACTTGAAAGCTCAGTACGGAAGACTGAGTTTTTCATATTTTGCTTTACCAGATCTCGGAAAAGCTCTCGCTTAAATATGGAATAATCAGCGTAGAATTTCTTAGTGATATTTTCCTCTTCCCTTACTGAGGCATTCTTAGTTTCAAGTGGACGATTATTAAATAGGCTGTCTTGATTTAAGCAGAAGTACATCAAGCTAAATCGTTCTATTGTCAAATTGAAAAGATCAAATTCTTCAAATTCAACTGCATTGTTGATGTAAAATCTAAGCTTTTCAAAGTTTGATGTAATTACATAAACACATGCTGATTGATTGGCTTTATAATCGAATGCTTGTTGTCGAATACTCTCCAAATCCGTAGTTTTTGTTCCTTTTAGTTCGATAACACCTATAGCCAAACCATTTTTGAGTATGGCTCCATCAGCTTTCTTAGCTCCCTTTTCATTTTTGAGTTCAGTTGTTAGGTTGAAATTAGGATTTGGATTAATGGTAAAGTCAAAAACGTTTACAAAGAGTTCTCTGAGAAATCCTTCTTGAAATTGTTCCTCTTTGCTGTCTTTAATATTTTGTTGGATTACAGGATTGCTAAAGTATTTGGCGAATTTCTTATACGCCTTTTCAACAGCAATATTGTCTTGTAGTTTAAGCTGTCTTTTTAGGACTGAATTTTGAAAAAGCGGCATTTATTATTGCGTAGATTAAGAGATCACAAGTTAAGAATTCTGCGTCTATATTGTTAAAGTGTTGGGAGATTTTAGCTATTTAGATTTTAGCCAACGTTAGAACTCTAACGGCACGCATATGAATAGTTGCCGATTGCGGGTTGCTAAATTGTCAAGTTACACTAAAGTTAAAGCGGGCTACAACCCTTAAAATTACTACCATGCGGCAATTATTTATAATGCATTGTTAGCTGTAGTTGTTTGTCATTATACTTTTTACATTGATTCTCAATTGTATCATTATCTAATTTTAAAATATCTTCTATATCAGGTATTTCTCTTTTTAGAATTTTAATTTCATCATCAACTCTAATTGCTCTATGAGGTGAATGTTTTTTCCAATAATACATGCAATTTGAGTAGAAAAAATAGGACATTTTATCATCTCCTTTCTTTTCTAGAAGTTGTCCTATCCAATAAGAAACAAACCCTCTATTCATGTATTTCATGGAAATCTCTTCTTTGTATGCAAGTCTAAATGCCCTTGAATAAAGTGAGATAGCAATGTCATATTTCTTAAGAAAGAAATAACAGCGACCAAGGTTACCGTAATATTGAGCTGAAAGATTTTCATCAATAGAAGAATTAACAATATCTTCAATTTTTGTCCCTTTCAAAAAGAATTGAAGTGCTTCATTTATATACTTTTCTTCTCTTGTATCTCTTTTTGCTAAATTAAGACCATGTTCTAAATCAAAGTCAATATCAGCTTTACTACTTTTTACTAGATTAACAGCTTGTTCGCCCCATTTGACAGCTTCTTTATTATCAAGTCTATGCCAGTTATAAGAGCATTCAAGTTTGCAGTAAATGATGTAATCTTTACTCTTGCTATTAATTACATCTCTAAAACCCTCTAGTACTTGACGTGCAGAATCAAATTCATTAATCTCTGATGATAGTTCAACAAAACTGATAATTTGTGTTACAAAATATGGCGTTTCATTATTATATATCTTTGCAAAATCTATCTTCTTAAACAGAAGCTTACCTACCCTAAAATATTCCTCAAAATATCCTGCAGTTAATATTGAATCTGTTATTTCTTGAAGCGAGGAAAGTGCTAAACTGAAATCACCCTTATTAATTGCTAATTCAACTGTGTTTGTCCAATTTTCATAGAAACTCAATGACTCATTACCGCTTAATCTTTCTTTTAAGATATATGTTACTTTATTATAATAGTCGATTATTATTGATATATACTTACTCCTTTCGTTTGGAGGATATTTCCCCTTAACAAAATTTTTCACTAGAGGATGTAATTCAATTTCTTCCTTTTTAGTTTTTTTAGTTTTTGTAACAACAAGATTTAGCAACTTCAGTCTATTTAAGGCTTTTGCAAATTGATTGTACTTTAACTCATTCTCAATGATTTTTGCAATATCATCAATTTCTTCTGATTTAAGTAGCTCTGATAAACATCGCAATAATTTCTGTTGTTTATAGTTTAAGGATTTCCATAAAGCACCTATTATTTCATCAGATAATATTTTAGTTAGGTCATCTTCATTAAAGTCTGTATGTTCAGATATGTTTTTAATGAAATCTTCTAATTTATCCAAACCACTTACAGCTTGTGCTCCGAGTAAGTTTAACCAAAGAGGGTGTCCATTAGTTATGTAATGAAGCCTTTTATATAGTTCATCTTTGTTAGTTTGTTTTACACTTATTGAATACTTATCCAACAAGGCAGTTGTACTCTCAAATTTCAAACCAGGCAATTCAATTTGATAAAATCCAACATCAGCTTTTTTAATAAAAGGGCGGCAAGTAAAAATAAACTTACAGTTATGTTTTCTTGTTAATGCAACTTGAATTAATTGCCTAAAACCTTCAACTGGATTAAAGGATTCGTAATCTATATAGGAGTCAATATTATCAAAAACGAATAGTATTTTTCTTTCCCCAATTGTTTTAAAAAACATTTCTATCAATTCATCAAAAGAAGCATCCTTTAATCCTAATAATGCAGGGTCAGCTCCAGAATAGCGATGAATAATTTCAATGAGTTTAGTTTTTAATCTATTCTCTTCTTCTTTAAAATCTCTCCAATCCCAGCTTTCAAAATTATCAGTATCTGTTTGATTATAGACATACCTTGTTGCTAAGGACGATTTACCTTGACCACCAATTCCTGTTATAAAAATAACCTTAAAATGAACACTATCT
The DNA here is from genome assembly GCA_963976505.1 of uncultured Reichenbachiellaceae bacterium. GTDB lineage: Bacteria > Bacteroidota > Bacteroidia > Cytophagales > Cyclobacteriaceae > CAXBNB01. The sequence continues at coordinate 3,283 of CAXBNB010000009.1, read as the reverse complement.
AATAATTCAAGTTCATCGCTACGACCAACCCATTTAGCTATGTCTGGAGGCGTATCACATTCAGGCATATCCGATAGTGAAGAAACTCTTGATAATACAGTTGGCTTATCTGCTGGTGTAAATTCGTTGATTATCTTCTTTAATTCCTTTGTAACCGCTAAAAATGCAGAGTCTTTATCCTTCCATGTTGTAATAAATTCAGCATCTCTTGGTACTCCCTGGAAATCTGACAATAGACTTGATTCAAAATCACATGGTCGTAAAAATATTGGAGCAATTAAAACCTCATTATTCTTATGTCGTAATATCGTCTCATTTATTTCAACTTCATTAATATATTCAGAAGCCAGAAAGTCAGAACTGATTAGAAAAATTACAATATCAGAAGTAATTAACTTATTCTTTATTTTTTCATCCCATTTGTCACCAATTAGAACTTGTCTGTCAGTCCATACATCAATTAACTTTTGCCTTTTTAGTCCACTAAGATGTGTCTCAAATTGAGATTTTAATTCTTCATCTTTATGAGCGTATGAAATAAATATTTTCTTCATATAATATCTTTAAGGTTAGAATCTATGATATTCTTGGTCAATTACAGCTAACATTTGAGTATCACGCACAGTGCGTGATATATCCTCTATGTTTTATTAAAAATACTAATTTGAAATTACAATTTAATAACCGAAGTAAAATAATCATAAAATAGAGACTCCATTGTATTTCTGAATAGTAAATCAAATAGGAATTATTACTTACTTTTGTTCCGTATTTTTTACTCACATGATCAGACCAAATTATATATCCATCAATTTGAAAGCCCAGGTTAGCGCTTGGTTGCTGATGGTTATGGTATTGGCGACTATTGTTCCTTTCAACCTTTTTCATAGCCACTCCGAAAAAGAGCCTGTTGCACAACTTGAAATCAACAATGAAGTAGAAAATCACCATTCTTGTGACCATCAGGTACACCTTGCACAAGAGCAAGAGATGTGTTTTCTCTGCCATTTTTCTTTTGTCCCTGTATATAAAACCAGTTCGCTGATTGTGGTCGAAGACTTATCAGAATCTACATGTGCAATTCAACATACGCACTACAGCAATTGCTATAGTTTTATATCCGTTTATTCTATTCTGAATAAGGGATCCCCAATTACCTGAAGACCTGAGTTCGATTCTAAAATCATCAGAAAACTCTTTCCCGAAATCAGTTCGGATCAGGATGGCGTAATAATCTCTTACTCATAGGGACTCTCACGTCGCTTCCTACCGCACGTTCCAATAAAAGCTCCTCAGAGTGACGGTTACGGGTTTTTCGTGGCAATATTAATCGAGTCAGGTTGATACTATCAACATACAATTCTTTTGTTGACTTTTTTGTGACAACTGATTTCACAAAATTTCTTTTTTCAGCAAGACAAACACTTTTAACCTCCTTACCGCACTCCTGACTGCCGTCAGGCAGGAGTCTGGGGATAGTAAGATTTTTTAACTGTGAATGCCTTGTTTGTAGGTAAAACAATTTAGAACCATGGTTCGAACAGGTTATTATATCCTGGCCTTGGTGTTTGTTCAGTCTGTTTCGGTTTTGAGAATTAGGGCTCAGACCAAAGATTGTACGTACACCTTATCAGGTCAAATTACAGATGAGCATGACCAATCCCCATTGGAATATGCAAGTATTTATATCCAAGATTTGGGACGTGGTGCTACTGCGGACGAAAGGGGAAATTATGTGCTCACTAATTTGTGTGAAGGTACCTATAGGCTGCTGATCCGACATGTTGGTTGCGAACCCAAAGAAGCCTTTATTACCATAAACAAGAATATGATAAAAGCTTTTGCTTTGGAGCATCACACGAGAGAACTCAACGAAGTAGTGGTGAAAGGAGAGGTGGAAGACACCAATGTGTCTCTAGCAACAAGTGAGTTGTCGGAAACACAGCTGGACCAGTCCAGAGGTAAAACCTTGGGAGAATCGTTAAAATCGCTGAGTGGGGTGAATTCCTTACAAAGTGGGCCTACTATTTCTAAGCCAGTAATCAATGGATTGCATAGCAACCGAATCCTGATTATGAACAATGGCATCCGACAAGAGGGGCAGCAGTGGGGACAAGAACATGCTCCGGAGATCGATCCTTTTTCGGCTACAGGCTTCAAAGTAATCAAAGGGGCTGCCACGGTGCGGTATGGAGCAGATGCCATCGGTGGCATTGTGTTGGTAGAGCCTCCATCGCTTTTGAGCAACAGGGAATTTAAAGGAAGTGTCAATATGATTGATATGACAATGGCATAGGTTGGAGAATGCAAGGGTCTGCCAAAAAAGGTGGTGATGCCAAAGCAGCAAACTATAATCTTTCCAACACTGGAGTACAGGAAATCAATTTTTCCGGGGCTTTTGGTTTGACCAAAGAGAATTATGGTCTGGAGGGTTATTTGAGTCATTTTGATTCTGACATAGCCATACTGAGGAGCGCACATATTGGAAATCTAACGGACCTTACAAACGCCATCAACAGCGATGTGCCATTGTATGTAGAGGATTTTACCTACACTATAGACAACCCAAGACAGGAAGTCAGACACGACCTGATGAAATTGAATGGGTTTTTGAAATGGGCAGGTTTAGGAACGGTTCGTTTGCAATATGGATTTCAATCCAATCAACGCAATGAATATGACAGAAGACGAGGGGCTAATTTCAATAAGCCATCCATTTCTCTTGATATTTTTACCCATACATTGGATTTGGTTGTAGAACAGCATGCCGTTGGCAAGTTCAAAGGGGAATTTGGTGTGAACAGTATGTACCAAAGAAACAAAAACAATGCAGGTACCAATGCCAGTTACTTGATTCCAGATTACAAAAATTTGGGAATCGGGGCATTTGTGATTGAAAAGTATGTACAGCCAAAGTGGGAGTTGGAGGCCGGCATCCGATATGATTTTCGACAACTCAATCCGTTTATTTTTGATGCTTCAAACAAGCTGTTGAGTCCCAAATATCATTTCAATAATGTGACGGCTTCTGCTGGTGGAGATTTCAGTTTGAATGAAAACTTTACGCTTAAAGCTAACATTGCAAGCGCATGGCGTCCTCCACAAGTGAGCGAGTTGTTTAGCAATGGACTGCACCACGGAGCGGCAGCTATAGAGCAAGGGTTGTTGTATCCTAGTGGTTTTCTTTCGGAGAACCTACTGGATGTGGACTTGCCCTCAGAACAGGCAATAAAGGCCATAGCGACAATGGAGTACAAGGGTGAAAATTTGTTGGTGGAAGGTA
>CAXBNB010000008.1:0-18510 GCA_963976505.1 uncultured Reichenbachiellaceae bacterium | reverse complement strand
CTCAGAAGTCCTATTAAAATTGCGCTCATTGGTAGACAAGTTTTTTTCTTCCGCCTTCAATACAAACAGTGCCGTTTGATAAATGGACCAGGCATTATTCACATCCCTGTTTAAATTCAATTTGAGCCGATCCATACTCAGTTTTTGATTCTCAAGGGAAATTCGACTGTTTTGTTTCCTGGTACTGGTCAGCCCACCATCGAAAATATTCCAACTCACGGAAGCACCATAAATCAAAGCGGTTTGATTTTGAGTATTAAAAATCGATGTTTTTCCCAAGTTGTTTTGATTCCATCCATAGGATGTATTCAAACCTACTGTAGGCAAGTTTCCTGCACTGTTTATTTTAATATCGTACTCTGCACTTCTATAAGCGCCATTTTGCTGAAGGATGGCTACATTGTTCGACATGGTATTGGTCAATATTTCTCCCAAGGATAAATTTTCATCATACGTCAAAGTAGTGTCCACCGAAAAGGAGGTGTTGACATCTCTTCCCAAAAACAGGTTCAGGTTGCGCTTTTGATTGTCTAATTCCTGAATGATATTGAGGTAACTGATGCTGTCATTGTTGTAATCCACTTCGGCATTGAGCATATCCAATTGAGTATTTTGTCCATAGTCAAAATTGTATTTTGCTCGCAACAATCTTTCTCTAGAAATACCCAAAGTCTCCTTTTGAGTGATTTCGTTTTGTGTCAATCGGGCAACTTCATAATACACATTAAAAATATTTATTATGACATTTTCGATGATCGAGCGAGATTGCAGTTCACTCAAATTCAGGCTTTCTTGCAGCTTTTTAAAATTGTACTTTCGGCTTTGACCATTGTACACTGTATAGTTCAACCCAACCGATGCACTGTACCTCTGTGTCTCCACACCAGTCACTGACTGTACTTCTCCAGTATTGAAAGTATTCTCTGAGTTGGTTGAGGAAAAATTGGCACTTCCAGAAGCAGATGCCGTCGGTAAGAAACCGCTATTCTTAATATCAGCATTGTTTAGGGCAATTTCGTTGTTATTGCCAGCCTCCCTGATATCAAAATTGTATTCCAGCGCTATTGCAATGGCATCCGTCTTTTTTAATATTTCTTGTGCCAATAGTTGATTACCACTTATCAACATCAAGATTATTACAATTTTACACTTCATTTGTTACTCATTTATATTTTTTGTCAGAATAGAGAGCTTAAGAATATGACTCTCCTATTTCTGCTTTTTGTTCAATAATGGCTCTTTCTACTTCTTCTCTCGTAGGTTTTTGCCCTTTAATCAACCATGTCCAATACACCTTGACGAGGTTTCCTGTTGACAACATAAGCGGTAGCATTACCAAAGTAAGAATAGTAGCCAACACGATCCCATAGGCGATAGCAATAGCCATCGGGATAAGGAATTGAGCCTGACGACTGGTTTCAAATATGAGGGGAGCAAGACCCGCTACAGTAGTAATACTGGTCAGGAATATCGCCCTAAACCTTGACTTTCCTGCTGCAAATAAGGCGTCATCATATTTCATCCCTTCTTTCAAATACCCATTGAACTTGCTGATCAAAACCAACCCATCGTTCACCACAATACCTATAAGAGCTATAATACCCAGAAATGAAAGCACATTAATTGAAAATCCATGAATCCAATGACCCCACGCCACACCGATCAAACTAAACGGTACCATCAGCAGCAACAGCAACGGCTGACTAAATGACCTAAAGGTAAATGCTATGATGACAAAAATCATAAATACGATGATCGGCAATATCGTTGCAGCAGAATCCGTAGTTTTATTTGCCTCTCTATTTTGTCCTTCAAAAACAGCAGTAACATTGGGAAATTGCTCTTTCATCAGAGGTAACATTTCCGTTTTTATGTCGGTCATTATCTCAGTAGCACTGTTGTTTGGATCTTTGAGGTCTCCATCTACTCTTATTTCTCTTTTTCCATCCAAGTGGTTGATGGCAATTTCTCCCCTTTGGATTTCATAATCGGCGATTTCTCGCAAAGGAACCCTTTCACCGGTAGGGCTGGCAATTCTCATATCATCCAGGTTTTTAATCGATGAGCGCTGTTCTTTTTCATAGCGCACCCATACCCTAATTTCATCCCGTCTTCTTTGAAATCTTTGTGCCTGGTTACCAAAAAATCCGCTTCTTACCTGGCTGATTACATTGTTGAGTTGAAAACCCATGGCATAGGCACTTTCCTTTAGGGTAATCTTAATCTCCTTAATACCCGCAGGGTCATTGTCTGTGATGTCCTTCAACAATGCATTCTTAAGCAGATTACTTTTTAGAAATTGTTTGGCTGCTTTCAATTCATTGATGTCGTTGCTCAACAGCGAAACTGATATCGGATTTCCTCCAAAATTGCTCCCTGAACCAAACTCAATGCTCTCTACTACAGGAAGGTTACCTACTTCTTCGTTAATGGCTGTAGAAATAGCAAATGAAGGGAAATCCCTTTCTTCACCTGGCAGTAAATTGATAAATAATGATGCAGCTGAAGATCCCGGGCCAATTCGTTTGGTGATGTTTTCGATCACATTTTTGTTGCCTGTCTGCCGAGCAGAGAAATCTTCATTTACTTTCCATGCTGCCTTTTCTATTTCAGTAATGATAGAGTCTGTAATCGCTTCATGTGTACCCTGTGGCATTCTCAAAATAATTGACACCCTATCACTTGCTACATTTGGGAAAAATGTAAAGCGGATAATTCCACCTCCCATTGCCCCAATGGTCAACAGCAACAATGTGATTGGTATGGCAAAACCCAAAAATTTATTTCTAATAAAGAATTTTAGAAATGGAGCATAAAGCCGATCCCTCATCCATCGCATCAATCGATCTGCATAAATATTAAACCAATATGATTTTTGTTTGCTGGTGATGGCTTTAGAATGCGCCACATGAGATGGCAATATGATCAACGCTTCAATCAATGAAATACCCAATGTCAAGATAACGATGATGGCTACTTCACTAAAAAACTCACCGATCCTACCATCAAGAAAAAAGAAAGTAGAGAAGGCCACCAAAGTAGTCAAGATCGCAGATGTGATGGCTGGAAGTACTTCCATTGTTCCATCGATCGCGGCTCTTACGGGACTTTTCCCTTTTTCATGGTGGTCATAAATATTTTCTGCAATCACGATCCCATCATCGACCAAAATACCGATCACGATGATCATACCAAAGAGGGACAATACATTGATGGTTACTCCCATCTGCCCTGCAAAAATAAACATACCCAAAAATGATATGGGCAATCCAAACGCTACCCAAAACGCCAGTCTTGGCTTCAGAAAAAGAGCGAGAAAAAACATTACCAACGCCATCCCCTGAATTCCATTTCTGATTAATAGCTCCGTTCGTTGTACGATGACTATCGAAGCATCTCTGGTTATGCTTAAGTGTACATTGTCATGTGTGGCATTATATGTTTCTATGTACTCTTTTGTTTTATCTGCAACGGAAATCATGTCTTCAGAATTGGTAGTGTTTACCTGTATTCTCACAGATGGTTCTCCATTAAAATAAGATCTGTTGGGTGTTTCTGACCATCGGTCTCTGACTACAGCCAGGTCTCTCAACCGGATTTTGTTACCAGACTCCTCCGCTTTTACAATAATATAATCCAATTCACTGCCATGATAAACGCGATTGTTGACACGAATCAAGTATTCTTCATGGGCTGTTTTGATTGATCCTCCTGTCACAAGAATATTGGTAGAAGCCACTGCATTGGCAACCTCCTGAAAGGTGAGGTTATATGCCTTAAGCTTTTCTTCATCCACGGCTATTTCAATCTCCTCGGCGGGATATCCGGAAACTTCTACTTGAGAAATACCATCAATAGCCCTCAAATCTGTCTCAACTTCTCTGGCTATTCCTTTCAAAGAAAGGAGGGGTACATTGTCACCACTCACCACAAAACTTACGGCTTCTGTCCTGAAGATATCCTTGGAAATGACAGGAGGCTCCATACCAGAAGGAAAAGAAGGGACTTTATCAACGGCATTTTTGATGTCAGCCAATACTGCATCAATGTCTTCGCCTTTCAAGATTTCTACTAAAACAGTAGCTGAGTTTTCGCTCGATGTTGATGTGAATCGATCAATCCCAATCAGACCCCTTAAGTTGTCTTCTATCTTTAGCACAATACCTTCCTCCATTTCTTGGGGAGAAGCCCCAGGATAGGATACATTGATACTGACATTCCGAGATTCGTTCAGAGGAAAATACGATGATTTCAAGGAATACATTCCTATGACACCAAACACAAAAAATCCCAGAATGACGATGTTTGCTAATACAGGATACTTAATAAAATGTGCAATTATACTTTTCATATTGAATTACCCATTTATTATTGAAACTGCCATTCCTGAAAAAGCATTTGGTACTATTTTGGAAACCAACTGCGTACCATCTTTCAGACCTGAGACAATTACCGTTTTTTGATTCTCATGCAAGATATTTATAGGTATCAACTCCAAGACTCCATTGCTTACTACATAAACCTGTGACTCGCCAACTATCAAACTCCTCGATATTTCTATGGCATTTTCTTTGGCTTTTCCCTCTATTTTCGCTTCTAGGTACATACCTTCTTTCAACTCTTTTCCTTTCAAATCAATAAAAATCTGAACAGTCTGAGTAGTAGTATTGACTTTTCCATTGATTCTTGCTATCGTTCCATTCCATATTTTGGCTACATCTTTGGCATCATGCACTTCCACATCTTTTCCAACCGATATCGAGGGCATTGTTGATTTGCTAATTGCGACCTCCAGTTCAAAATTGGTAGGGTCAATATATTCACCTAGTTTCTGTCCGGGTCTTACAACAGTTCCTGGGTTTACAACTGCATCGGTAAGAATTCCATCAAATGGTGCTGCCAAATTGTATTTTTGATATACAATTTCAAGGTTTTTGGTGTTGTAATACGTCGTGTAGATATTCTTGCCTGTGATAAAATACTTTTCCTTATCAGAAGATGTTTTGGGTAATTCTGATATCGACTTGCTCATATCAAAGTTTTGCAAATAGTTATCCCATTTTTGATAGGCCTCTGGATAATCAAGCCTTAAATCAGGGATTACACTCGCGATCAAATTCTGTAAAACACTTTTTTGTGCTTGGAGGTTCGCGTAATAATCGTTGCTGCGAACCCTGACCATAATTTCACCCTTTTTATAGCGTGAGCCTGGTTTGAATTCTTTTGCAGTACGTTCCATTACGCCTTGAACTTCAGAATATATTTCCATTCTGTTTTTGGCTACAAGGCGTCCACTTTCGTAGATTCTTATTGGTATATTCTGGTTTTTTACTGTTTCAACAAATACTGCCTGAACAATTTTTTCTTTTATTGGTTTTACCTTTTTATTACTGTCAATTATCGACTTGGCGATAAAAACTCCTCCGGCCAACAAAAGCACGCCCAGTACGATCGTAATATAGTTTCTCATAAATATTAATGGTTCAATGGAGCTGTAAGCTCGTCTGCGTTTATGTTTTTACTTATTTTTTTTAAAATTTCAATCGTTTGTTCAATTTCTTCCTTTGAAATTCCCTTTTGAATTTCTTCTACTGCTTTTTTAACTATTGGAGCTGCTGCTGCCAATAGCTCCATACCATGAGCGGTAATATAGATATGATTAATTCTCTTATCATTTTTAGATTGCACCCGAGTCACTAGTTGCTTTCTTTCCATTGTATTGATCATCCGAGTCAGAGATGTTTTGTCTCTATTCGTCAAAAAAGCAAGGTTTTGTTGCGGTTGTCCATCGTTTTTCGAAAGTATGCGGAGTATGATAAATTGGGTCTTGGTCAATTCTAATTCACTAGCATGAAAATAATCCAAGACGAAAAAATCAATACTTTTCATAGCCCTGCCTAGCCATGGTAGCATTGTATCCTCTAAACCTGCTAATACGTCTTTATTTTTATTCATGAACTTTGAACAATACGAGTGAAATAAAAATTAGTTGTATATGCAATTAATTTTTTGCAAAACTATGGAAAGATGAATCCATTGGGTAGTTCGAATTGTAAAAAAAGTTGGTACTGAACGACCTTCAATATTTCATTCCTGATCAACATCATTTTTTGACCAATGTGTAATCATTAAATTAAAAGCTGCTTTTTCTCATTTTTACACCTTCTAATAAAAATTGAAATAATGACCGAAGAATTGATCAAAACACGGGAAAAAATGATTTGCTATCATTGTGGCGATCGGTGCGACTCCCATGTCATCAGTTTTGAGGAAAAAGACTTTTGCTGTCAAGGCTGTAAAACAGTATTTCAAATATTAGATGAAAATGGACTGTGCAATTATTATGATTTAGATGAATCGGCCGGAATATCACTCAAATCGAAAGATTTTGGTGATAAATATAGCTATCTCGACAATGAACAGATAGTTAATCAACTTTTGGAATTCAAAAATGAAAAGTTTCAAAAAGTGACATTGAGCATTCCTTCCATCCACTGTAGTTCATGCATTTGGTTATTGGAAAATCTGCACAAAATACAAGAGGAAATAAACTCTTCACGGGTAAATTTTTCCAAAAAGGAAGTCAGCCTAATTTATAATAGTGACGGTATCAGTTTACGGAAAATTGTAGAATTACTTTCCACCCTAGGATACGAACCTCAGATCACACTGAAGTCCAAAGATCAAGCTGCACCGAATAAATCTAATACTGTAGTCATTAAATTGGGAGTAGCAGGATTCTGCTTTGGAAATATCATGCTTCTAAGCTTTCCCGAATATTTTGGGATAGAATCAGCGTCTGACGAAACATTCATTTTCCTCTTCAACTGGCTAAACTTGCTGTTAGTATTGCCTGTCATTTTTTATAGCGGACTGGATTATATCACCTCGGCATTCAAAAGCATCCGACAAAAATACCTCAACATAGATGTGCCCATCACATTGGGTATCTTCGCTTTGTTTGCGCAAAGCCTCTATGAGATAATTACTAAAACCGGGGCTGGATACCTGGATTCCTTGTCTGGGTTAATTTTCTTTTTGCTCATAGGCAAATGGTTTCAGTCCAAAACTTATGAGAACCTTGCGTTTGATCGTGATTACAAGTCGTATTTTCCATTGGGTATCATAAAACTGGTCAATAATGAAAGGGTTCCGATTCCTATAAAAGATGCCCAAAAAGGCGATCAATTATTAATTAGAAATAAGGAGCTGATTCCAGTTGATTGCCTTTTGATATCAGAAAATGCAGACATAGATTATAGTTTTGTGACTGGAGAAGCCGCACTTGAAAAGAAAAGAAGCGGAGACACTTTATATGCAGGAGGCAAACAAATCGGTGGTTCTATAATCGTATTGGTAGAGGAAGAAGTTTCTCAAAGCAAATTGGTCAAACTATGGAACCAAGATGCCTTTCAGCAAAACGAAGGTGTCTCGTTTCAATTCGTTGATACTATTTCTAGGTATTTTACACCAGCTGTTTTAATGATAGCAACTGTCTCCAGTATCTACTGGATGTTTGCCGGATCTGATCTAGCTGTAAAAGTATTTGCGTCTGTCTTGATCGTTGCATGTCCTTGTGCCCTAGCCCTTGCTTCACCTTTTACTTATGGTTCCGTATTGCGGGTATTGGGTCGTTCTAGCATGTACCTTAAAAATGCTAGCGTAGTTGAGAAGATCATGCCATTACAGCACATTGTATTCGACAAAACCGGCACCCTAACCAATAAAGAAAATACTTCTATCCGATTTACAGGAGAATTGACAGAAAAAGAAAAAGCCATGGTATGGTCGTGTTTGGGGAACTCCACGCACATTTTGAGTGTGAAAATTTACGATTACCTGAGTCAAAGTCAACTAGATCGGGTTGAACTAGATCAGTTTGAAGAAAAAGAGGGGAAAGGAATACAAGGGAAAGTTTGCGGTCATGAATTAAAAATCGGTTCTGCTTCTTTTCTGAACATTGATACCAGCGAACAATTAAATACCATTGGCATAAAGGTCTATGTTGGGATCAATGGACGATTAAAAGGGTATTTTACAATTGACCAACAATTCCGCTCTAATCTCAAAGATGTAATTTCAAAATTGAGTGAAAAATACAGTTTGTCTCTCTTATCTGGTGACAATGACGATCAGAAAAAAAGCTGGGAAGAATTATTTCCAACTCAAACGGAATTGTTGTTCAACCAATCTCCGGAGGATAAACTCAACTACATACAGTCATTACAAAATGCTGGAACGAGCGTAATGATGGTAGGTGACGGGCTCAATGATGCAGGTGCTTTGAAACAAGCAAATGTAGGCATTGCAATTACAGATGATATTGCCACATTTACTCCTTCCAGTGATGGCATATTGGCAGGAAGCAATTTCAACCATTTGCCTGAGTTATTGAAATTTGCCAATGAATCTAAAAAAGTGGTGGTTGGTGCCTTTGGTATTTCATTTTTGTACAACCTTATTGGATTGTCGCTGGCGGTGACTGGTAATTTGGAGCCAGTATATGCTGCGATTCTTATGCCATTAAGTAGTATTACAGTAGTTGGCTTTACTACAATAGCTGTAAATTTGATAGGAAGAAAGATCTGATAACTATGTCTGTAATCATAATATTAATCGGAATCAGCATTTTAATAGCCTCAGCTTTCCTGATATCTTTTATCTGGGCAATGAAAGACGGGCAATACGACGATACCTATTCTCCTTCGATCAGGATGTTGTTTGAAGATGAACTAAAAAAAAACAAATCTGAAAAACCGGATAAGGAAAAGAAACAGGTTTAAGGATTGATCAATTTATACTCCAGTTTTTTACGGTATCAATAAAGCATTTGACTTTATCCGGTTCAATATCTGGATAGACGCCATGGCCTAAGTTGGCAATATGTTTATGCCCTCCAAATTTAGTGAGCATTTCTTTTGTCGCTTTTTCTATTTCACTATAAGAGCCATAAAGCAAACAAGGATCAAGATTTCCTTGAAGTACTTTGGTATCTCCAACCAATCTCCTAGAAGCTTCTATGCTCATATTCCAATCCAGTCCGATGGTTTCGCAATTCAACTGGCCCATGCGCTTTCTTGCAAAAAATGCCCCTTTAGCAAAAACAGTTACAGGTACTTCATTGATGGCATCACATATTTTAGAAATGTATTTCAATCCAAATTCATCGTATTGATTGGGAGGTAAAATACCTGCCCAGGAGTCAAATACCTGTACTAAATCTGCTCCAGCCCTAATCTGCATTTTCAGGTACTTTATAGTACTCTCTGTGATCATTTCTAGGAGCTTATGTGACAACTCAGGTTGTGTATAAAGCATTTTACGCGCTTTGGAAAAAGTCTTGCTACCAGATCCTTCGACCATATATGAAAAAATCGTCCATGGAGCGCCGGCAAATCCTATTAGCGGAACCCTTCCATTTAATTCTCTTTTCGTGATTTTTATGGCCTCATTTACATAGGCAAGATCAGATTCTGGGTCAGCTATTCTGATTTTTTTCAAATCTGCTTCAGAGCTTATTGTATTTTCAAACCAAGGGCCTTTTTGCTCAATCATCTGATACGGCAGTCCCATGGCTTCAGGTACAACCAAAATATCAGAGAATATGATTGCAGCATCTACACCAAGTATGTCAACGGGCTGCAAGGTAACTTCTGCCGCCAACTCAGGTGTGGTACACAACTCAATAAACCCACTTAATTTATTTCTTACAGCACGGTATTCAGGTAAAATTCTTCCTGCCTGCCTCATTACCCATACAGGTACTCTTTCCGTTTTTTCTCCTCTGGCTGCTTTTAGCAATAGATCATTCTTCAACGTCATAAGTGGATTTTTATATTGAAGCGCAAAGATAAGATGGTAGCATATAAATGACGGTGTCCGTTCCTAATTAGATTGAAAAAATGAATATAGAAATTCGTGTGATTTGTGATTTCCCTTTAAAAACAAAAGAGGCCAATCACATGATCGGCCTCTTTTAAAAATTATTCCATTTTGCCTTGCGGCAATTTTGCTACTTCAAAAACTCATATATTCCTGCTACTCCCTGACCTCCACCAACACATGCAGACACTACACCGTATTTTTGCTTTCGCCTTCTCATTTCATTTATCAATTGAATTGAAAGCTTTGCACCCGTACATCCAAGTGGATGACCTAGTGCTACAGCACCTCCATTTACATTTACTATATCAGGATTAAGACCTGCTTCTTTTATCACAGCTAAAGCTTGTGTCGCAAATGCTTCATTCAATTCAAATTGCTCTATATCATCCAGTTTCAATCCCGCTTGCTTAAGTGCTTTTGGAATAGCAGCTACAGGACCGATCCCCATAATTCGAGGGTCCACACCAGCTGCAGCATAAGTAACTAACCTCGCTATTGGCTCCAAGTTCAACTCTTTTACCATTTTTTCTGACATCACCATTACGAAAGCAGCTCCATCAGATGTTTGAGATGAGTTTCCAGCAGTGACCATGCCTCCCATTCTAAAAGCTGGTCTCAATTTGGAGAGCCCTTCCATGGAAGTACCCGGTCTTGGTCCTTCGTCCGTATCTACCAGATATTCTCGACTTTCCTTCTTTCCTTTTGGATTCACAAATGTTTCGCTCACAGTTACCGGAACGATTTCATCTTTGAATTTACCATCTTTGATAGCAGCAATAGCCTTAATGTGAGAGTCAACAGAAAACTGATCTGCTTGTTCACGTGTTATGCCATAATCCTTTGCTATCTCTTCAGCAGTAATACCCATTGATAGATAATACTCAGGATTTTGCTCTGCTATTTTCCAGTTGAGGGCAGTTTTATAGCCCATCATAGGAACCAATGACATTGATTCTGTTCCACCAGCTATAATACACTCAGCCATTCCAGCTTTGATTTTGGCGGTAGCCATTGCGATCGTTTCAAGACCTGATCCGCAATATCGGTTGACTATAAGACCGGGAACTTCCATTGGCAATGCCAATAGTGAAATCATTCGACCCATTTGCATTCCTTGTTCTGCTTCAGGAATTGCATTTCCAACGATCAGATCATCTATTCTTTTCGGATCCAACTCTGGAATATCGTTTACCAAATGTTTGATAACATCAGCGGCCAAATCATCGGGTCTTGTAAACCGAAAACCTCCTCTTTTAGATTTGCCTACTGCTGACCTATATCCTTTTACTATATATGCTTCCATTTTATTTGTAGATTAATGATTGTAAAACCTAGTTTCTAAGTGGTTTGCCCTTGAATAATATACTGTGAATCCTTTCCAAAGTTTTAGGCTCTCCGCATAAACTTAAGAAACTTTCACGTTCAAGATCAAGTAGGTATTTTTCAGATACCATCGTTGGAGAAGATAAATCTCCACCATTCATTACCCAGGATATTTTTCTGGCAATTTTCATGTCGTGCTGAGAAATATAATTACCATATTTCATTCCAACCAGACCAGCTTCAAACATTGCAAGGCCTACTTTTCCTTGTACTTTTATATCAGTTCTCTGCGATTGCTGTGTATACCCAGAATCTACCAATTCCAATGCTTTGGCTTTGGCATCTGCCAATAGCCTCGACCTGTTCAAAGTAAATTCATCAGAAGGTCTCATAAAACCTATTTTTCTGGCTTCTTGGGCTGAAGTACTCACTCTAGCCGTTGCTATGCTCATAAAATGATCCTGAAGTTTGTTCAATTCTGAATCTCCTGGAAAATAAGCGTCGGATGCACGAAGTGTCATTTCTTTGGTACCACCTCCGCCTGGAATCAATCCTACTCCAACTTCCACCAGACCCATGTATGTTTCTGTGTGGGCTTGTATCGCATCCGAGTGTAGTGACAACTCACAGCCTCCACCAAGAGCCATTCCTGATGTAGCCACTACCACAGGAATCGATGAGTATCTAGCCCGCATCATTGTATTTTGAAAATGAGCAATCATCATATTGATTTCATCAAATTCCTGGTCTCCAGCATGCATAAAGAGCATCGCCAAATTAGCACCTGCTGAAAAATTTTGCCCTTCGTTTCCAATTACCAATCCACGAAAATCTTTTTCCGCAGTACTGATTCCTGTATTTATTCCTTCAAGAACCTCTTGTCCGAGAGAATTCATTTTTGAATGAAATTCTAGATTCAAAATCCCATCTCCAACATCATACAATGTAGCTCCGGAATTTTCCCAAACTATATTATTTTCTTTGAATGCATCCAGAATAATCAACCCTTCAGTTCCAGGGATTACTTTATAGGCTTTAGCTGGAATGTCATAATACAGCTGCTGTCCTTTATCGAATTTATAGAAGGTTTCGTTACCTCCAGCAAGCATTTCATCAACCCATGGTGCTGGTGCAAATCCAGCATCTTTCATTTTTTGAGCTGTATCCCTTACGCCTAAAGCATCCCACGTTTCGAATGGCCCCAATTCCCATGCAAATCCTGCTGCAACAGCCTGATCAATTCGAAATAACTCATCTGCTATTTCAGGAATGCGATTGGTACAATACCGGAACATATCATAGAATGTAGTTCGATAAAACTCACCCGCTTTGTCATCATAATTGACAAGAATGGAAATTCTCTCTTTTAAATTCTCTATGTCTTTTACAGCACCAATTGCATCAAAACTAGGTTTTGACCTTGGTCCATATTCGTATGTTTTCAGGTCTATTTCGAGAATGTCTTTTTTTCCTTCAGGAGAAACTGTTTTTTTGAAATAGCCTTGTTTTGTTTTATCTCCTAGCCATTTCCTGTCATACATTTCTTTTACAATTCCTGGCAATTTGAATCCTTCTCTTGATTCATCATCAGGCAAGCCTTCATAGAGATTGTTAGCCACATTAACCGTGGTGTCCAAACCAACAACATCCATTGTTCGAAAAGTAGCCGACTTGGCATGCCCCACAATTGGTCCTGTTAGTTTATCTACCTCTCCGACTGTCAAGCCCATTTTTTCTACGGTGTGCATGACAGAAAGAATAGAATAGATACCTATCCTATTGGCAATAAAAGCCGGAGTGTCTTTGCAAAGCACCGTTTCCTTTCCTAAGAAAAGGTCACCATAGTGCATCAAAAATTCTACTATTTTCGGATCTGTGGATTCCGTTGGGATAATTTCCAACAGGCGCAAATACCTTGGAGGATTAAAAAAGTGTGTGCCACAAAAATGTTTTTTGAAATCGTCACTTCGACCATCTGCCATGAGATGTATAGGAATACCGGAGGTATTTGATGTAATAAGTGTTCCTGGTTTTCTAAACTGCTCTACTTTATCATAAACCAGCTTTTTGATTTTCAGATTTTCAACCACCACTTCGATTACCCAATCATAATTAGCAATTTTCGGGAAATCATCATCAAAATTACCAAGGGTAATTAAGGATGAATCTTGACTATTGTAAAGTGATGCAGGTCTTTGTTTCAATGTGGCTTGAAAAGCAGCATTGACTATCCTGTTTCTTACGGGCTTGTCATTAAGGGTTAATCCTTTTTGAGTTTCTTCATCCGTCAATTCATTTGGTGCTATATCTAGGAGCAAAACTTCAACTCCAATATTAGCGAAATGACATGCTATTCGGGAACCCATAATTCCCGAACCTAGGACTGCAATTTTTTTAATGGGTCTGTTCATTTTCAATTATTTCTATTTGATCCAAAACTTTATTTTCTTCAATTGTATTGTTAATAGTATTCATTATCTTAAAAAATACTTCCAATTCTTTATCGGAAACATTTTCTCGTACTTTCTGATTAAAAAAGATGACAGCATTTCTCGAAAACTTCCTCTTTTTCTTACCCTCTTCTGTCAGGTATATTCGAACCAACCGCTTGTCCTTCTTGTCTTGTACTTTATAAATCAATCCATTCGTTTCCAGGTTTTTCAACATTCTGGTTAAACTTCTGGCTTCCATACCAAGCATTGGTGCTATTTTAGTTGCAGGAGTGCCATTTTCCATGTCAATATTCAAAAGCACAAATCCCACTGAAGCAGTAATTCCTCTTGCAGTTGCACCCTGATTGTACATTCTTGAAATGGCATGCCATACAGATTTAATGTGATAGTCAACGGTCTCTTCCTTTTTCATATAGTAGTATTGGTTCTCAAATATACAAAAATATGTTATGCGCGCATAACATATTTTAATTTTAAATTAGAACGTCTATAGTATAACAACATCATACTGTAAACACTTTTAACTGTTTACCAGACAAAATCACTTTCCGTTATTGATTATATTTAAGGTCATTATTATTTCTATTTGAAAGCAACCAAAAACATATTATCTGAATCTTTTCACCCAATTGTATCCAAATGGTTCATTGATACATTCGAAGAACCAACGGACGTGCAAAAAGAAGCATGGCCTGCTATCAAAGAAGGAAGGCATGCACTGATTTCTGCTCCCACTGGATCAGGAAAAACCCTTGCCGCTTTTTATTCAGCGATTGATGAACTGGTAAAAGCATCAGAAAATGGAGATTTACCTGATGAAAACAGAATCGTTTATATCTCTCCACTAAAAGCACTCAGCAACGATATCCACAGAAACCTTGATGTTCCTTTGAAAGGCATCCAACAAAATTTTGTGACAGAAGGCAAACAAGCGCCTGAAATAAAAGTAGCTGTCCGCACTGGTGATACGCCCGCCTCTGCTCGAACAGCGATGGTGAAAAAACCGCCTCACATCTTGGTTACTACTCCCGAGTCTTTGTATTTACTATTGACCAGTGAAGGAGGTAGAAAAATGCTCAGCACCACGAAAACCATCATCATCGATGAAATCCACGCCATGCTGGGAGACAAACGAGGATCCCACCTTTCGCTTTCTATAGAACGATTACAATCAGTGACAAATGGAAGGCTCCAACGAATCGGGTTAAGTGCTACACAAAAGCCTATCGATATGGTAGCAAAATATTTAGTTGGGAACGAAAACATCAAAAATGATGTGCCCGATTGTGCCATCATCAATACGGGAAATAAAAGAAAACTTGATTTAAGCATTGAAGTGCCTGAGTCTCCTCTTTCCGCTGTGATGGAAAATGAAGTTTGGGCTCAACTCTATGAACGGTTGGTAGAGCTCATGAAAAACCACACCACCACACTCATCTTTGTCAACAACAGGCGCTTAGCAGAAAGACTTGCCGTTGCTTTAGGAGAAAAGTTGGGAGAAGAACATGTGACTTCCCACCATGGCAGTATGAGCAAAGAACACAGGCATCAGGCTGAGCAAAAACTAAAAGCGGGCTTGCTCAAAGTATTGGTCGCCACTGCCAGTATGGAATTAGGAATTGATATTGGCTCAGTCAGCTTGATTATTCAAATTGCGTCTCCGAAAAGCATTGCGGCTTTCATCCAAAGAGTAGGAAGAAGCAATCACCACGTAGGTGGCATTCCAAAGGGAATTATGTTTCCTTTAACACGGGATGAATTGGCAGAAAGTGTGGCACTATTTGACAGCATCCGTAGAGGTGAATTGGATAAAATCATCATGCCAATTGCCCCATTGGATATTCTTAGCCAGCAAATAGTGGCAGAAGTCGGCAATGCCGACTGGGAAATAAATGATCTTTTTGCGCTCTTTAAAAATGCTTACCCCTACAGGGATTTGACAAAAGACACCTTTATGGAAATCATCAAAATGCAATCCGAAGGGTTTTCAACCAGAAGAGGCAGAAGGGGTTCTCACATTCATTTTGATGCGATCAACGGTATAGTACGAGGTAGAAAAGGAGCAAGGCTTATGGCACTGACCAATGGTGGATCCATACCAGATATGTTTGAATACGACGTAATGCTCGACCCTCAAAACATTAAAGTTGGCACTATTGGAGAAGATTATGCGCTGGAATCTTTGCCTGGAGATACCATAACACTCGGAACTCATACGTGGCAAATATTAGGAATAGAAGGGCTCACTATGAAAGTAAAAGATGCTACAGGCATGCCTCCAACAATTCCATTTTGGCTTGGTGAAGGACCTGGTAGAACCTTAGAATTGAGTGAATCTGTTTCTAGGTTAAGAACTAAGCTAGATGGACTTCTAGAACTTGACCCCTTACCTAGGATGAAAGAGCAAAAAACCCTGGATATTAGCGAAAATCTGGCGTTGCGATGGTTGGTAGATGAAGTTGGTATAGGTGATGGCCCAGCAGAACAACTGGTAAATTATTATTATGCAGGAAAAGTTGGTTTGGGAGTGATGCCCACACGAGACACAATCGTATTAGAGCGGTTTTTTGACGATGTGGGAGACATGCACCTGGTCGTTCACTCTCCGTATGGAAGTCGATTAAACAGAGGGTGGGGTTTAAGTTTAAGGAAAAAATTCTGTCAAAGTTTCAACTTCGAACTACAAGCTGCTGCCAATGAAGATGCCATCATTCTTTCATTGAGTAGCTCACATAGTTTTCCACTAGAAGGAGTCTACAAATATTTGAATAGCAAAATTATAAGAGAAACTTTAATCCAGGCGATGCTCGATGCACCAATGTTTGAAGTACGCTGGAGATGGAATGCGACGAGGGCTTTGGCCATCCAACGCAATAGAAATGGCAAACGTGTGCCTCCTCAGTTTCAGCGCATGAATGCTGAAGATTTAATTGCACAGGTCTTCCCAGATCAAATCGCCTGTTTTGAAAATATTGATGGGGAAAGAGAAGTACCGGATCACCCACTGGTAAACCAAGCCATCCATGATTGCCTTACTGAAGCCATGGATATAGATGAGCTAGAGGAATTGATGGGAAAAATCGAACGCAAAGAATTGCGACTTGAAACACGAGACTTACGAGAACCATCACCATTTGCCCAAGAGATTATCAATGCCAAACCTTATGCTTTTCTCGATGATACAGAATTTGCCGAAAGGCGGGTACAGGCCATAAGAAACAGTAGTTGGCTTGACCCAACAGAAGCCAGTGACTTGAGCCGGATAGATCCTGATGCGATCCAACGCGTAAAAGAGGAAGCATGGCCTCATGCCGATTCTCCTGATGAATTACATGACATGTTGAGCATTCATGGATTTTTAACAGCCATAGAAGGAAAACAAAACAGCTGGGAAAAATATTTTGATCTTTTGCGGATACAAAACCGAGCAACATTTATTCCACAACAAAGGTTATGGATTGCGGCAGAGCGAACACCGTACTTTAATGTCATTTTTCCCAATGGAAAATACGAGCCAAACATTCAGCTCCCTGAAGTTTTCAAAAAAGAGGCATGGACTTTTGAAAACGCACTTAAAGAAGTAGTAAGAGGAAGGCTTGAAGCCTTGTCGATCGTTACTTCCAAAAGACTTTCCGAAGAAATCCAAATTCCTGTAAATAAAATAGAGTTGGCACTCATTGCCCTAGAAGTTGAAGGGTTTGTTTTTAGAGGGAAGTTTACTCCAAACACAGAAAATGAAGAGTGGTGTGAAAGGCGGTTGCTCCACAGAATACATAAATATACCATTGAAAGCCTTCGTAAAAGTATAGAACCAGCTTCTATTGAAGATTACATGCGGTTTTTATTCGATTCTCATGGTTTGAATGAAAAGAAGGAAAGTGCCCAAGCCTTGGAATACATGCTGGAAAAACTGGAAGGCTATGAAGCACCAGCTGCTGCATGGGAAACCGACATCATTCCAGCCAGAATTCAAAACTATGATCCGATTTGGCTAGATGTTTTATGCCTGTCTGGTAAGTTGATATGGGGCAGATTCAACCAACCTAAAAACCACAACAAAAAATCATCGGGAACGATAAAGAGCTCTCCAATCTGCCTAATCGAAAGAAAAAATACAGATATGTGGCGAATTATGTCCACCCATTATCCTTCCGATCCTGAGCTGTCTTCTGCTGCCGAAAAGATATACCAGGTATTAAAAGACAAAGGAGCTTCTTTTTTTGCTGACATTTCATCAGAAGCTAAGTTGCTCAACAATCAAGTAGAAAATGGCATTTCTGAACTGGTGGCTCATGGATTAGTCAATTCTGACAGCTTTATTGGGTTACGAGCTTTACTTACTCCGAATTACAATAAACCCTCAGAATCAAATCGTCGGAAAAGACAAACTACTTTTTCAATTGAGCATGCCGGAAGGTGGGCTGTGATTCCACCATTCACAGGAACAGATCAGGACAAACTGAATTTTGAATATTTAGAAAAACTCATATTCATTTATGCCAAACGGTACGGTGTTGTTTTTAGAAAAGTACTAGAGAAAGAATCCTTTGCCCCACCCTGGAGGGTTTTGATTCGCGTGTTAAGGCGATTGGAATTGCAAGGAAAGCTTCGGGGAGGAAGGTTTATTTCAGGCGTTTCAGGAGAGCAATTTGCTACTCCCGAAGTAGTAAAAGAACTTCGTAAAATCAAGAACAAGCCAAAAACAGATCAGTTAGTGGTTTTAAGCGCAACTGACCCAGTTAATTTACTTGGTTTGATACTACCAACTGACAAAGTCAGCATCATCACCAACAATAGAATACTGTTTTTGGATGGCATTCCTATTGCGGTTTTAGAAAGCAAAGAGGTT
>CAXBNB010000007.1:0-18780 GCA_963976505.1 uncultured Reichenbachiellaceae bacterium | reverse complement strand
GGGTCTAGGTAATGCTGTCCCATGTCACCTAGTCCGCCACCATCATAATCCCAATAGCCACGGAACTTGGAGTGCACTCTTTCTGGATTGTATGGCTTGTAAGGAGCTGGCCCCAACCATCTGTCATAATCGAGGTTTTCAGGAACTTCCATAGGAGTGAGGTTGGTTTTGCCACTCCAATAAAACTTCCAGTTGTATCCAGTGATGCCACTCACCGTAAATTTCAGCGGCCATCCCAAAACGCCACTGTCAACTACTTTTTTCAAAGGCTTGACATCAGTACCCAGACCGTAAAAGTTGCTTTTAAACCTAAACCATGTATTGAGGCGGAACATCCTGCCGTGTTTGTTTACTTCCTCCACTACACGCTTGCCTTCACCTATGGTACGGGTCATTGGCTTTTCACACCAGATGTCCTTTCCTGCACGGGCAGCTTCTGCAGCCATCAAGCCATGCCAGTGGGGAGGCGTGGCAATGTGTACTATATCTATATCAGGTTGTAGTAGTAATTCTCTATAATCAGAATAGGTTCTGATGCCATTGCCACCAGCAGCATCCAATGCCAGCTTCAGGTGTTTGGTATCGACATCACAAATAGCCAATAGCTTAGTGCCTTCATATTCGATGTGTCCCCGTCCCATACCACCTACTCCAATGATGGCCTTGGTCAACTGATCACTTGGGGCTGTGTAGCCCGAGCCTCCTAATACATGCCGTGGTACTATCATGACACCTGCCATCGCCACCACCGAGGATTTTAGAAAGCCCCGTCTTGATTTTCCTGATTCTATAGTCATATTAATTCTGATTTTTTCACTAATCTATGCAATACCGGAGTAATCAGAGGGGTAATAAACAGGGTAATGCCTTAAAATAATAAAAGGAAATGGGTATATATTTGAAGGGGAGAGGGAGAATTGCACTATCGCTGGGGAAACAAAATTATCACATGAAGAACTTCAAACTAATTTTAATTTCATTAACTATTTGCTTGATAAGTTGTGCCAAAAAAACAAACAAAAATCAAAAGGACTATTTAGAAAGGAAATTAATTAGCACAATAATTGAGAAATCAAATGACCTTCAATTTGAAACTGCAATATTAGATTCTCGCCCATATACATTCGAACAAATATACAAAGGAGACACACTCTTTATTCAGTTAAATAATTTTACCATTCTCTACGACACTCCTCCGTATGAAACAATTATTTTTGAAGCTTTAAGGGATTCCGTAGACCTAACATCACAAGGAGTTCTGGAGATTAGTGATTCATTTGATGCCGTTCCCGTAATAAGCCTTGATTCAACTAATTTTGTCACTGTTTCAAATAAAATTAATGTTCCACTTTTTCAGTTCGCTTGGTCAAAACTTAATTATAAGAATCTAGTTGCGTTTACAAAACCAATAGTAAATAAATATGGAATTGGTGTGATTGGTCAAATCATATACAAAAATGGAGAACTTAAACAAATGGTTTACAAATTCTCAACTTCCAACACAACAAGTGTTCAATTAATACAATGTCTATCGTTTAAACCTCTTGGGTATTTTCTTGAGTTTGAAAAAGACAGATTGAAAAACATTTACAACGGGCAAACTGTTTACAATGGTTTCTGTAATTAAAAGCCAACAATTGTATAATCCCCGTTTCAAAATATAGCTATGATTTTATAAAAAATCATTACGGGTTCTTTCATGGAGCAATGAAAAACTTTTGGCAAACTTGATAAAACTAAGCCCAACAAATTACGAATGAAAGGGTGTTCCCCTACTGCTCTTAAAAAATCCAATCTTGAAGCTTTTTGCAATCATTCACGTATTTAACGAGCTTTGAATATGATCAAGAAAATCTATATTGATACCTCAGTGTTTGGCGGTTATTTCGATCCAGAATTTGAGTTGCAAACCAAACCCTTTTTTGAAACCATCTTGACTCAGGGAACTATCATCTTGATTTCTGAAATAATTGAACTCGAAATCTACAAAGCTCCTGAGCACATTGTTGCACTTTTTGAGTCTCTTCCAGAGCAACTAGTAGAGCGGGTGGAACTTACGGATGAAGCGAGACAATTAGCAGAAACCTATATAACCGAAAAGGTAGTTGGACGTACAAGTATGGCAGACTGTCAACATATCGCATTAGCAACAATTAGCAAGGCAGATGTTTTGGTAAGTTGGAATTTTAAACATATTGTCAATCTGGAACGAATAAGAGGATATAATTCCATTAACTTTAGGGAAGGATATCAAATGACAGAAATACGAACTCCCAACGAAATATTTAGAAATGAAGACAACAACTAAATTCCCGAAGATGGTGGAGCGCATGAGAGAGATTCGTGATGAGGTGAGCCATGATATAATGAACATGTCGTTGGAAGAAGAAAAAGCATACATTACCGAACAGCTTAATAAGCTAAAAAATAAAAGGTCAATGACCAGTGATTCTGTAAACAGTCCTGAATAAATCAAAACAAAGAAATATGAACTTTATAGTAGGAATAGCACTTTTGTGTATTGGTACCTTCACCTTATTCTCGTTTGGGAAAAGTATAAAAATGAAAACCTGGCATCTCTCAGGTGATTACAACTTGCTGACATTTGGAATTGCAATGTTTACTCTCGGAATTTATTCCGCAGTTGTACTTTAGGCATTCCCGACCTGTATAATATCGCTGTATCAGTCCTCTGGCGCGCATTTGAGCGGAGCGGAAATGCGTGAGTAAAATACGAGGTTCAATATATTATAGATAAAACCTTCCAAGAGGTCTTTAGGAGTGATAGATTATTCTGCCATTCAGTAGATCGTCTCCAGCAACTCTTGGAAGGTTTTGATTTCATGAAATGAGAACCCAGACCAAGCTCTTAGTTTATTTACTTTTCTTCCGATACTCGTTCCAGCTTTTAGTTCCTCCGTAGATAGTATTTTCTATCACGACAAAGTCCATAAATACAATATTCTCAGTCTTGAAGACGTGTTTCCAGGATTTTCCGCCATCAAAAGATTGGTGTATCCCATAGTTATTACTCATTATAATGCTATTATCAACCTGTTCCATTTCATATACATACGAAAGTTCCCGTGGGGAATAATTCAATTTGAACCAGCTGCCCCATTCATTCGACATATAAACTTCTCCTGAAAAATACATGACTGCTATTTTTCCATCTAAAATAGCAGTATTATGAACCGCACCCAGTTCATGAATCCAGTCCCATGTTTCTCCACTTTGGCTAGATAAAAGCACTCCGAAATTGGTTCCCGCTACTATATTACCTTTATATCCATTGAAACTATTGACTTGAACACTTTTAAATAAATGAGACCATGTTTGTTGTTCTTGATTGAATGTAAAAATTCCATCATCAGTCCCAACAAATAATTGATCGCTTAGCTTAATGATAGCCCGCACCCTGAGATTTGCTAAATCATAGTTTAACGAATTCCAAGTGACACCCTGATCTTTACTCTCAAAAATCCCTTGGTTATATACTCCGACAAAAATGGTATTCTCTGACAAATAAAGTGCGTTTATTTTTTTGCCAGATAATGAATTACTAACATCATTCCAGTCAGTCAAATTATGCTCACTCATAAATAAACCCATATTGTCTGTGGCGACAATGAGTTCATCACCAAATTTTTGCATGAATGACACTTGAGCTGTCGGAGGAAATTGAAAACTAGGCTGATTCCAAGATACTCCCTGATCATCAGTAAAATAAACGGGATTTCTAGATGCCTCAATTGTTGTAGATTTTTCCTTTTTTTCCTGCTCAACCGTTGAGCTATTGTTCGTAGTACCACAAGAGACTAAGGAACACAACATCAAATATGCATACAGGTGAAAATATGATTTCAGGATTGCCATTGTATTGATTTTTCTCAAAAGCCTGCAAGTACCCTATAGTTGAACAGATAGAGGAATGCACAGAACCTTAATTACAGCACATCAATTCTATGGTGTGGCAAACTGAATTTTTCAGCATCTTTTAAGATGATCACAATCTGATCTCCAGTTTCACATTGCCGCAAGATTTTTTGGGCATCCACAGTGGTATAAGTATTGTCTGAAAATGACACCATTGAATCAAATTTCTTCTTGAATATGGCAATCTTAAATTCTATAAAATCTTTTCTATTGTAATCCTTTTTATCTGATACATCGTTGGTTTCATGAACAGAGATCTTCCCTTTGGCGTTTAATACGATGGCATTTTTAGCTCCTACATTGTACGACTCAGGAATCCAACTGTCATCCAAGCAGACTACACTGCAGCTCCTATTGATCGCTGCTTTCTTTTGAGCAAACCCGACTACAACGAAACATAAAACCAGCGAACATAATATTATTGACTTTTTCATTTGACTTTTATTTGATTAATTATGAAACAAACGTACGCGATCAATCCCCCCATAAACCCTTCAAAATTGTAAAAAATTGTAAAATGAATGTAAATAATAGTTACGCCTCTTACGAATCATTTAAATTTAATTCATGAAGTTCAAGTCTTTACTCATTATCACTCTGGCGGTTTTCACTTTTTTTTCGTGGAAATTCATAGACAGGGCAGAAGATATATCGGACGATCTATCAAGTCCTCACTTACAAGTTAGTCTAAGAAACATTGGACATCAGGTGTTGCTGAGCGTAGGGGATTCAACGACCCGAGTGCTCCCGATAAAAAAACTAGATGCCAATACATTCCTAATACAGTTCGAAAAACAGTTGGCTCTTCAGCCCGACACACTTGCAGGTATTGTACAAATCAATATGGGTCAAGCACATTTCCCTAAAGAATATTTCGTAAATGTGTTGTCATGTTTTACAAAAGAGGTGGTTTATGCATTCGAAATCTATGAAGATAAAGAACAGAATCTGGTGCCTTGCCTTGGGAGGGCCTTACCTCATGGATGCTATGAAATCAAAATTTCTTTTGTATCAAATAAAAAAACCATAGCTCATTACATGCCTTTAATGGTTTCATTTATGGCTTTGGTATTTTCGTTTTTTCTATTGATAAAGAAAGAAAACAAAACCGATGAGTCTGTGGTTTCGATGGGTTCTACTTCAAGAGGAGTGATGCTCGGAAAAATGGAGTTTTTTCAAGACAAGCAAATACTAAAGTTTGGAAATGACAACATATCTCTGACTACCAAAGAAAATCAGGTTCTCCAGATACTCGCTTCCAGTCCCAATGAAACGTTGAGCCGAGAGCGACTCCAAAAAGAAGTGTGGGAAGATGAAGGGGTGCTCGTTGGTCGTAGTTTGGATGTGTTTATTTCCAAACTTAGGAAAAAACTAGAGCTTGATCCCAATTTGAAAATAGTCAATGTCCATGGTAAAGGGTATAAGTTAGAGGTCTAATGTGACATTCAAATTGTTTTCACAATTTTAAATAAAAGTAAATTTGAGGATTACAAAATAAAATAACATCTCCGAATAAATAAAACCTAAACTGTTAACTTTAAGTAAAGAAACATATCGTAAATATGGACATACAAACGACAAAACTTGAATTGATGCGATTGCTTCTAAACACCCATAAAGAGCAGGTATTAACTCAGATTAAGGAAGTTTTTGAACAACAAGATGAATTGCTTTTTGACGAACTTAATGAAGCTGAAAAATCAGCCATCGAGGAAGGGCTAAAACAAGTTGAGCAGGGAAAGGTAAAACCTCATGATGAGGTAATGGCAAAATTTAGACAAAAATATAGTCAATGAATCATGTTCTGAATTGGTCAAAATTAGCTGAACAGGACATTGAAGGCACCCTTGATTATCTGGAAAAGAATTGGGGAACTTCATCTGCCAGTGATTTTTTGGATAGGTTGGAAGTATCCTTACTTGCCGTTCAAGCAAATCCAGCCACTTATTTAGAAATTGATAAGAAAAGAGGGATCCATAAATTTTTCGTGAATAAACATATCACTCTTTATTATCAACTAACAGAGGTTTCTATTGAATTGATCACTTTTTGGAATAACAGTAAAGATATCCTTGAGCTACAACAATCTTTGAAGTAATTCCAGCACTCCTTCTATCTTAACACATCCATTTTTGTACGAAGTAAGCTAAGTGTAATAGCTCAAAAAGGCAAAGCGGTCAAATCTACATTACCCCCTGTAATAATTACACCAACATTTTTGCCAGCAAACCTGTCCTTTTCTTTGATAATGGTAGCTATTGCCACTGCACTGGAAGGTTCGATGATGATTTTCATTCTTTCCCATATCAGCTTCATTGCTGACACAATTTCTGCTTCCTTAACAGTAACTACATCATCTACATATTCTTTGATGATTTGAAAATTCAATTCCCCCACTGATACAAGCAATCCATCAGCAATAGAGGTCTTCTTTCCTACAGGAGTCAGCTTGCCGGTTTTGAAAGATTTGTATGTGTCGTTTACATTTTCGGGTTCTCCAAGTATCACTTTGGTCGTTGGGCTAACGTAATTTGCCACCAATGCTGTGCCTGCAGCCAATCCACCTCCACCTACGGGTGTTACAATATAGTCCAGATCTGGCTGTTCTTCTATCAACTCCTTAGCCGCAGTGGCTTGCCCAGTAATAATTCTACTATCGTTGAATGGGGGAATAAAAATGGCATTGGTTTCTTTAATTATTTTTTCACAGGCGGCTTCTCTTGCAGCTTCATTGGGCTCACAGAATATTACTTCTGCTCCATATTCCACCACCGCATTTTTCTTTACTTCGGTGGCATTTTCTGGAATAACGATGTATGCCTTGGTACCTGCAAGCTTGGCTGCAAGTGCTACCGCCTGTGCGTGGTTTCCAGAAGAGTGTGTGGCAAACCCATTTGTCCTTTGCTCTGGTAAATAAGACATGACAACATTGGTAGCTCCACGCATCTTAAAGGAGCCCACTTTTTGAAAATTTTCACACTTTAAAAAAACCTTAGCTCCTACTATGTCATCAATTGAGTGTGATGTGAGCACTGGAGTTTGAGTAATGAACTTAACAATTTTTTGGTGAGCCCTTTTTATTTCACCGAAGTTGGGAATATCTGAATACATATCGCTGGTAGTAATTGCCGCAAAAGTATTCAATGAAAATTACTTTTTCACTAGCTTCATCGCCCGATCCGGATAATCTGTGATAATCCCATCTACTTTGTATCCGATAATCCTTTCCAAGTCTTTGGTTTCATTGATGGTCCAAGGAATTACTTTCATGTTTTTGCTTTGAATGTCTTTGACCACTTCTTCGGTCAGGTTCTTATAACTACAGCTGTAAATATCTGGCACAAATCCCAGTTCTTGCAGTGTTTCATCTACCACATGGTTGCCGCCAACCAAAGCCGACAATTCAATTTCTGGGTATTTTTTATTAAAGTACTGCAAAACACGAAAATCAAAGCACTGCACATTCACATATTTGGGATCCATATTTTCCTGAATAAAGTTGTACACAAGATCAGAAAACTCCTCTACTGATGGGTGAAAGATGCCATCACCCCAAGGAGCACTTTTTATTTCCATGTTGTATTTCACGGTTTTACCCTCGGCTGTTTCCAAAAATACATTGACCGCTTCTACCACATCTTTTAGCAACGGTTTCTTTACTTTAAATTTTTGTTGCTCCGGAAAGTCACCATGAGGTTTGGTACCACAATCAAATGCCCTAACCTCATCGTATGACATTTGGTAAATTTTGTATGATTTCTGTTTGTCTTTTGAAATTTCATTGCCTGTGCTATCCAAACAATATGTAGCGCTAAAATAAGGTTCGTGACTGACCACTAATTCATTGTCTTTGGTCACAGCCAGGTCAAGTTCCAAAGTAGTAACACCTAACTTTAGCGCTTCTAAAAAAGCAGGAATGGTATTTTCAGGCATCAAACCTCTTGCACCTCGATGGCCTTGTATATCTATTTGTTTTTCTGCTTTTGGAGTGCATGAATTTAGAGTTACAAAAAATAGACATACAAAAGATAAGGTGGTGGATAATTTAATCATGGTTTGAAGGCCTATTTTTTTTGCTCACGAATGGCGGCTAGAATTATTAAAAGTACTGCAACAAGGGAAATCCAAAAATACAATGAAGCCCCTTCTTTAAATAAACAGTTGTAAAGCAATGCACCAAATGCTCCTCCAAGTAAAGGACCTACTATTGGTATCCAAGAATACCTCCAATTGGAATCTCCTTTGCCTGCAATGGGAAGTAAAAAATGTGCGATTCTTGGTCCTAAGTCCCGAGCAGGATTGATGGCATAACCGGTCGATCCTCCCATAGAAACACCGATGGCAAAAACTAAGCCTCCAACAACCAATGGGTTTAATCCTTCTGTAAAACTATTGGCGCCAATAAACATGATCGCAAAAACCAAAATGGCAGCACCCATTAATTCACTCAATAGATTGGAGAATGTAGAAGGGATGGCAGGTCCAGTAGAAAACACACCAAGTTTGGTTTCCGGCTCTTCAGTCTTGCCCCAATGTGGCAAATATTGCAACCATACCAGTGTAGCCCCAACTATAGCGCCCAACACCTGAAAGGCAATATAGCCAGGTACATCAGCCCAGGGAAATTTCCCTGCCATTGCCAAACCAAAAGTTACTGCAGGGTTGATGTGTGCTCCACTGATGGTCCCAACAGCATAGATTCCAAGAGTAACTGCTATTCCCCACCCCATTGCTATAACAATCCACCCAGCTCCTTGAGCATAAGACTTGTTAAGGCTTACTGTGGCATTTACACCACACCCAAAATAAATCAGTACAGCTGTACCAACCAATTCAGCTACATAAGTATTCATAGTGGATAAGTTTTAGTTGAATGTTAGCGCACTATAAGATGCTTTCTCAGGCAATATAAGAATTTTATATTTCAATTTTCAACCCAACAGGACAATGATCCGATTCCATGTATTCTGGATGGATGGTGGCATCTTTCAAATTGGGATTCATTGACTCGCTCGTAAGAAAATAATCGATTCTCCATCCCACATTATTTGCACGGGCTGCCCCCATGTAACTCCACCAGCTGTAAGCGCCTGTTACATCAGGGTACAGGTATCGGAATGTATCGGTCAATCTCGCATTGGTATAGTTGTCCATACCATCTATCTCTACTTGGGTAAACCCTGCGGACTTATTGTAATTGGGTTTTGGTCTGGCAATATCAACCTCTTTGTGCGCTACATTAAAGTCTCCACAAACTATGACAGGTTTGACTTTTTCGAGTGATTTAAGGTATTTTAAAAAATCTGCATCCCATTGAGACCTATATTCCAACCTCGATAAGTCCCTTTTGGAATTGGGAACATATACAGTGACTAAAAAGAATGTTTCATATTCCGCAGCAATCACTCGCCCTTCAAAATCATGCTCAGAAATGCCCACATCATTGGTAACACTCAATGGTTCTGTTTTACTTAAAATAGCTGTACCGGAGTAGCCTTTTTTTTCTGCTGAATTACTATAAATATGGTAGCCTTCTAAATCTGTCAATGCCTCTAAAACCTGATCGTCTTGGGCTTTGGTTTCCTGAATACATAGGATATCAGGGTTTAACTCTTTTAAAGATTCTAAAAATCCTTTTTTAACGGCCGCACGAATGCCATTCAGATTCCAGGAAATAAGGTGTTGCATATTTTAAATTTTATTGTTTCAACAAAAATGGAAAATCTTATTCGAAGTTGGTAGCCAATTTTACTTCATCGTTCAATTGCTTCAATTCTTCTTCGACTCTAGATTCACTCCATCCTAAAAATTTTGTCATTATAGGCAGTACTTCTTCGAGTGTTTCGTTGATACTTTGAATTTTGAAGAATATCCGGCCAGTCCTTCTTTCGTAAAAATCCAATAGCGTCATTGCCATTTCATTTTCAAGGGAAAAATTGACTTCCGCCTTTAATAGTCGTAAAGCGGGTTGATCACCACCAATCTCATTGGCACTTTTAATTATTTCGTTGGTTTGAGTACCATAAATATCCACCAGGTAGTCTATAGTAGAAGGGTCAAATGAAGTATTGTTCTTCTTCAACTCACTCTTGTATTTTTTAACCTCGGTATAATCCTTGAATTCGTTTCCGGGTAAAGGAATTCTCTTGGTCTGACATTTTCTTTTCTTCTTTATCCCAGATTTTTTCTCTTTCTTTTCCAGTACTGCAACCACCACTTTCTTAGCCATTTGGCGGTATCCCGTCAACTTGCCTCCAGCAATTGACATCATTCCATTGTCCGCAACAAACAATTCATCTTTTCTTGAAATCTCAGATGCCGATTTTCCTTCTTCTGCTATTAATGGTCGTATTCCTGCCCAAGACGACACTATGTCCGATTTTTTTAGGTGAATTGAAGGAAACATGTGGTCCACAGCGTCCAGTATATAATCCACATCCTTTTGATTGACTTGAGCATCCCCCGGGTCACCAATGTATTCGGTATCGGTTGTTCCAATGTAGGTGATGTCATTTTTTGGAATGGCAAAAATCATTCGACCATCTGAGACATCAAAATACACCGAATGTTTTACAGGAAGTTTTTCATGTGGCACTACAATATGGACACCTTTGGTTAAATGAAGGCTTTTCCCTCCAATTTTTTCTATTTTGCTACGAACTAAATCTACCCAAGGGCCTGTAGCATTTATGATATAGTCTCCCAATATTTCAATTGATCTATTGCTGACTTTGTCTTTGCATTGCACTCCATAAGCCATTCCCCCTTTTTCCAATATCTCTTCCACCTCCATATAGTTGATCGGATGGGCATTGTATTGCATAGATGCTTTGATCACCTCTATCACCAACCGGAAATCATCCGTTTGGTATTCAGCATAAAGTCCACCTCCCTCTACCACATCGTCTTTCAGCAAAGGTTCAAGCTCCATGGTCTCTTCTTTGGACAGCATCTTTCGCTGGTCTTCTTTATCCACATTGGCTAGCACATCATAGACCATAAGACCCACGGAGGTCATAATATGACCGTAGTTGCCGTTGGTGATTAATGGAAGTAGCATTTTTTCAGGACGCACAAGATGAGGAGCCAAGTGGTGAACGATTGCCCGTTCTTTTCCAACCTCACGCACCAAGCTAAATTCCAATTGCTTCAAATAGCGCAGACCACCATGGATTAGCTTAGTAGATTTACTGCTCGTACCGCTCGCAAAATCTCCCTTTTCAACTAAGGCTACTTTTAATCCACGAGAAGCAGCATCAAGTGCTATCCCTGCGCCTGTAATGCCTCCACCTATAATTATGATATCATAATACTCCTTTTCAAGAGATTTGATGATTTGAGGTCGGTCTTGTGCTGAAAAGCTCATATTTGTTTTTTTCGCAAGGTAAGTTTTTAGAATGTGAACTAATACATTGTTATGTTATGATTTTTTTATCTAAAGCCCTTAACTATCCAAGCTTTTATCTGACCATCCCATTGTTCTGTTCACTGCTTTTTGCCAGCCGAGGTAAAGTGCTTTTCGTTTTTCATCTGAAATGACAGGAGTAAATGTTTTATTTATAATTCGGTTATTGAGAATGTCTTCTTTTTTCCAAACACCAGCGGTAATTCCAGCCAAATAGGCTGCTCCAAGTGCCGTTGATTCTATGACCTCTGGTCGTTCCACTGGAGTACCCAAGATGTCAGCCTGAAATTGCATTAGTAAGTCGTTGGCGCATGCTCCGCCATCTACTTTAAGTTCTGCAAGGGTGATGCCGGAATCGGCTTGCATGGCATCCAACACATCTCTGGTTTGATAAGCCAATGATTCTAGTGTAGCTTTCGCAATATGGTTTTTACCTGTATCTCTCGTTAAACCAAAAATGGCACCTCTGGCATACATATCCCAATAGGGTGCACCAAGTCCCGCAAACGCCGGAACTACATACACTTCATCGTTTCCTTGTGCAGCTTGAGCCATAGATTCCGATTCTTCTGCTGACTCAAGAATCTGCAACCCGTCTCTGAGCCATTGAACAGCTGCACCTGCTATAAATATACTGCCTTCAAGTGCATAGTGTACTTCTCCATCTAGTCCCCAAGCTATGGTTGTCAGCAAACCATTTTCTGAATGCTGAATTTTTGTGCCGGTATTCATCAGCATAAAACAGCCCGTTCCGTAGGTGTTTTTTGCCATCCCTGGCTCGAAACATGCTTGACCAAATAAAGCAGACTGCTGATCGCCAGCTACACCTAGAATCGGCAAGTCTATTCCCTTGAAATTGAAGCTTCCAAAGTTTGACCCTGAAGGATTCACTTTAGGTAGCATGCTTTTTGGCACTCCCAAGGTCTCCAACATTTTTTCATCCCACTTCAATGAGACTATATCATACATCATTGTTCTTGAAGCATTGGTATAGTCAGTCACGTGAGACTTCCCTTTGGTCATATTCCAAATCAACCAGGTATCTACCGTTCCAAAAATAAGGTCACCACTTTGAGCTTTTTCTTTTGCTCCTTCTACGTTCTCCAATAGCCAATTGACTTTGGTTCCAGAAAAATAAGAGTCAATCACCAACCCAGTCTTTTCCCTGACATGAGAGCCCAATCCCTCTTTTTTCAATTGGGTGCAATATTCTGAAGTCCGTTTGTCCTGCCATACTATAGCATTGTAGATGGGCTTGCCTGTATTTTTGTCCCAAACAATAGCAGTTTCACGTTGGTTGGTGATACCAATGGCTGCTATGTCGGTAGGCTTGACTTGGAATTTTTCGATTACCTCTTCAAACACCTCCACCTGTGTTTGTAGTATTTCCATTGGGTCATGTTCTACCCATCCCGGATTGGGAAATATTTGTGTAAATTCTTTTTGTGCGACCCCAATAATTTTACCATGTCCATCGAAAAGGACGGCACGAGAACTTGTGGTTCCCTGATCCAGCGCTACTATGTATTTTTTGCTCATTTGAAAATTGAATAGTTGGCTTCAATTTAGTAAAACAAATGAGTAAAAGGAAAGCAGATCCATGAAATGAACTTCAGGAATAAGATTTTTTATTCATGGATAGACAAAATTGGAATCTGGATCTCCATGGCTATCTTTTTTGTTACACTACCTTTCAGCAGCCTGTCCAATAATCCATGTTTTCTGGGATATAATGTAAGCATATCTAATTTGTGCTCCTTTATAAATTCAAATATTCCATGAACGACTTTATGATCTTCTATAGTATGGAAAGAATGGTTCACGTCTTTAAGGTAATTTGAAATTTTCAGGCTTTGTCTGCTTTTATCGAAAGATACGGTTGCTATATCTTTAGCCACATAAAAAATCTGTATTTCAGCTTTGGTCAGTTTTGCAAAATAGATAAGGGTTTCCAGTTTTCCCAAGTCTTCCATTTCTTCAAAGTCTGCCGCATAGCCTATTTTTTTGAAATCAAGAGAAGCTACGTTTTCTGGAATGAGCAAAACTGGAACTGTCGCATACCGCATCACATCAGCACTTACACCACCCACTAGTTTTTCTAAAGTGCTGTGGCTGCCTTTTGTTCCCATCACAATCAAATCAATCTCCTGATTTTCCATGCAAGTATAGATCGCATCAGAAACCATAGATATGTATTTCTTGGTGTCATATTCGACATCTTTAAGTTGCACAAATTCGTTTTTTAACTCCTCAAATTCCTTTTCAACTCTTTTTTCATAATCCTCCAAAATAGGCTCCACAAGAGGAAATCCGCCTGTTACATCCACATGAGGTGTAGGAACATATATGGCATTTACTAAATGTAATTTGGCGTTGTTAGACTTGGCCAGCCCTATTGCTATTTTCAAGGCATTTTTTGAACATTTCGAAAAGTCGATTGGAACTAATATGTTTTTGATATTCATGGCTTTCACGTTTGGTTTACTAGTGATTTACACAACCAAAATTAAATTTCTTAGAAATCAATGCCCATGATGTGAAAGGGGTAGAAAGCTGATTGTTGTCAACTTTTGATTTGCCTGTACGATTTCTGAAGAGCTATTATTAGAGAAAAAACAGGTAATCTTTTGCAAATTTCACCAACCACGTGATGGTATATGACCAAAATAGACTACTGATCCACATGTATTTGAAAATGTCTTCTTTTTTGCAGCCAAGGGCATTGGCTGTAATTGTTCCACCGATAGGAGTCAGGAAGATGGGAGTTAAAAATGCTATTCCCATGATGCCATATTTTTTCCAGATTACAACAAATCGCCTGTTGTTTTTAGAAAAAATGTTTTTCTTTTTTTTCTTGAAAATTCTACTTATTAAGGTTCTAATTTGATCACCGAAAAAAGTGAATACATACACACTGGTCATTGCACCAAGAAGCGTCAGGGTTCCTGTAATGAAAACATTGAAGCCATAGGCTATACCAAGAGTAGGCCCAAAGACAAATTTTAGGGCACTTAAGGAATAAACTGACAAATATTTAATTATCTCTTCTAGCATTGCGTTTTCATTAACCGAATTAAGTAAACTCGAAATTATTCAATAGGTTGCTTTAAATTATCATTTCAAAATACAACCTTGCAGAAAATTTCTCAAGAACATCAATAATGAAAAAAACCGACATCAATTTACTCAAATCCTTATGTGGTGTATTCGCCCCTTCAGCCAATGAGAGCTTGATGAAGGAGTTTGTTTTAGATTACATCGAAAAAAACCAGAAAGGATGGTTGATCCAACCGGAAGTTATTCATGGAGAGGAGTTTCAGGACTGTGTCATGTTAAAATTTGGAAAACCAAGAACAGCCATATTTGCTCACTTGGACTCTATTGGATTCACCGTCAGATACCAAAATCAGTTGGTTCCGATTGGCGGTCCTGATACAGAATCCGGATATAAACTGGTAGGAAATGATTCCTTAGGAGAAATAGAATGCACTTTGAATGTAGATAAAGACCATCGGATAACTTACGAGTTTGGCAGAGCCATTGACTGTGGTACAGATTTGGTTTTCAAGCAAGAATTCATAGAAACTGAGGACAGTGTACAATCTTGCTACCTAGACAATAGGCTCGGTGTATTCAATGCATTGAAAGTAGCAGAAACGCTCAAAGATGGATTGATCGTATTTTCATGTAGAGAAGAACATTCTGGAGGAACTGTTCCCTTTTTGACCAAATACATGTATGAAAAATGGCAAATCAAACAAACTTTGATTTCTGACATCACCTGGGTGACTGATGGAGTATTTCCCGGTGAAGGAGTGGCCATATCAATGAGGGATAGCGGGCTGCCTAGAAAGTCTTATTTAGATAAAATAATAGGATTGGCTGAAATCTCCGGCATAAAATACCAACTAGAAGTAGAAGCATCTGGTGGTAGTGATGCCTTAGAACTTCAGTCATCTCCATATCCAATCGACTGGTGTTTTATAGGTGCGGCAGAAGAAAACGTACACTCTCCTTATGAAACAGTAAACAAAGATGATATAGCCTCCATGGTAAATTTGTATAA
This sequence comes from uncultured Reichenbachiellaceae bacterium, assembly GCA_963976505.1. GTDB lineage: Bacteria > Bacteroidota > Bacteroidia > Cytophagales > Cyclobacteriaceae > CAXBNB01. Next base: position 3,373 of record CAXBNB010000007.1, on the reverse strand, counting down.
ATTTCTCATGCAAGAACTTTAAAAAATGAAGGTCAAAATAAAAGATAAAGATTTCGATATTTTCTTGACAGATAAAGAAATAGAAGCGTCTGTTTCTGCTCTTGCAAAAAGAATCAATGCAGACTACTCTCAAAAGGATCCGCTATTGTTGGCTGTGCTAAACGGTTCATTTATCTTTTCTTCTGACCTCATCAGGCATCTCAATTTTGACCCTGAAATCACATTTACCAAGTTGGCCTCATATAGTGGGTCAGAAAGTACTGGAAAAGTCAATGAACTCATTGGATTGACTGAGGACATTAAAGGAAGGCATATTCTTATTATAGAAGACATAGTCGATACGGGAAATACCCTTGAAAAAATCATTCAAATACTCAGTAAAAAAGAAGTCGCTTCCGTAGAAATTGTTTCTCTATTATTCAAATCAGAAGTGTATAAAAAGAAGACTCCTGTCAAGTATTTTGGCATTGACATTCCCAATAAGTTTGTAATTGGATATGGCTTGGATTATGATGGCAGGGGACGCTCTCTCAGACATATATACCAAATTGCAGAAGGCTGAAATTTGTGCAAAGGATTTTGTTATCTTTGTTCCTTTTTTAAAATAAATCGTATGCTAAACATTGTATTGTTCGGTCCTCCCGGTGCAGGAAAAGGAACACAAAGCGAGAAGGTCATAGCTATGTATGGTCTTGAACATCTTTCTACCGGAGATCTTTTCAGAAAACATCTAGGCGAGGGAACCGAGCTTGGTAAACTGGCGCAAAGCTATATGGACGATGGAAACCTGGTACCAGATGAAGTCGTGATTGGAATGGTAAAAGATAAAATTGCCACTACTATCGACCCAAAGGGGTTTATTTTTGACGGTTTCCCACGAACAGTAAATCAAGCCGTAGCGCTTGATGAAGTACTAAATGAATTTGAAACTTCGGTAAGCGGAATGATCGCGCTGGATGTACCTGACGATGAGCTTCGAAACAGACTGATGGAAAGGGGCAAAACTTCAGGCAGGTCTGACGACCAAAACATCGAAAAGATAAACAATCGCATCAAAGTATATAAAGAAGAAACCATCCCAGTTGCCAACTATTTTGACAAGCAAAATAAGCTATCAAAAATTCATGGTGTTGGTAGTATTGATGGTATTTTCAATGAGATAAAAACAGTCATAGATTCTTATTAGTCTGTCCTTAATCAGTTAACCTACTTCAATTCCTTTTATGTTGACCTCCAACTTTATAGATTATGTGAAACTTTGTTCCAGATCAGGAAACGGGGGACCAGGGTCAGTACACATGAGAAGGGAAAAGCATGTGCCCAAAGGAGGACCAGATGGAGGAAATGGTGGAAGAGGAGGACATGTCATTTTACGAGGCAATTCACAACTCTGGACATTATTGCACCTAAGGTATAGAAAGCACGTGTTTGCTGATGATGGAAGACCTGGTGAAGGAGGAAATAGATCCGGTGCGGAAGGCGCTGACATCATATTGGAAGTACCGGTGGGTACCATTGCAAAAAACGCTGAAACGGGCGAAAAAATACTTGAAATACTCGAAGAAGGGCAAGAAATTGTACTCACTCAAGGTGGTAGAGGTGGTTTAGGAAATTCCAACTTTAAAACAGCCACTCAGCAAACGCCGCGATATGCCCAACCAGGAGAAGAGGGAGAAGAACAGTGGGTAATATTGGAGCTCAAATTACTGGCAGATGTGGGGCTGGTTGGATTTCCCAATGCTGGAAAGTCAACACTGCTTTCTGTCTTGTCTGCCGCCAAACCTGAAATTGCTGACTACCCATTTACTACGCTAGTTCCCAATCTGGGTGTAGTTGGCTACCGTGACCATAAATCATTTGTGATGGCGGACATTCCCGGAATAATTGAAGGAGCGGCAGAAGGAAAAGGCCTTGGCATACGCTTTTTGAGACATATTGAAAGGAATTCCATGTTGCTGTTTATGATCCCCGCTGATTCAGATGATATCAGATCGGATTATAAAATCCTTCTTGGAGAGCTAAAAAAATACAACCCAGAACTCCTAGACAAACAAAGATTGTTGGCAATCTCCAAATCGGACATGCTAGATGATGAAATGATTGTTGACATGAAAAAGGAGCTTCCTAAAGACATCAAAACATTGTTTATTTCAAGTGTCGCACAAAAAGGATTGGACGCTTTGAAAGACGAAATCTGGGATTGTCTGAACTAACCTATTCCTCATACATGCAAACTAAATGGCTAAAGTAAAATCATCCTTTTTTTGCCAAAACTGTGGTGCACAATCTCCTAAATGGATTGGCAAATGCCCCTCATGCAATGAGTGGAATACTTATGTGGAGGAAATTGTCGGCGGCAAAGACAAGTCTGTTGATCAATGGCGTGACAATAGTGAACCCAAAAGATCTGCCAAGCCAGTAAGGCTTAGTGAAATCGAGCAGGAGAAAATGGTACGGGTGGTTACCAAAGACAAGGAGTTTAACCGTGTACTGGGTGGAGGAATAGTACCAGGATCGATGGTGCTTATCGGCGGTGAACCAGGAATTGGCAAGTCCACATTGCTGCTACAACTGGCATTGGGTCAGAGTGACTTGAAGGTGCTATACGTTTCTGGAGAAGAAAGCCCGCAACAGATTAAATTAAGAGCTGACAGAATGGATGCTACCTCTGACAATTGTTTTTTGTTAGCAGAAACAGCACTCCAGAACATCTTTCAGCAGATTAACCAACTGAAGCCTGCTATTCTGATCATTGATTCGATACAGACATTGCATACTTCGAAAATAGAATCTTCTGCTGGTAGTGTTAGCCAGGTAAGGGAATGCACCGCAGACTTACTACAATTTGCCAAGGAAACAAATACCCCTGTATTCTTAATTGGTCACATTACTAAAGAAGGTTCACTTGCTGGTCCCAAAGTACTGGAGCACATGGTTGATACCGTATTACAATTTGAAGGAGACAGGCATTTGGCGTACAGAATTTTACGGACTACCAAAAACCGTTTTGGATCTACTTCAGAATTGGGAATATATGAAATGCAAAGCACTGGCATGCGTGAGGTATCCAATCCATCAGAGATTTTGATTTCACAAAAAGAAACGCAAATCAGTGGTGTGTCGATAGGCGCGTCGATAGAAGGAAACCGTCCTTTGTTGATAGAAACTCAAGCATTGGTAAGCCTGGCAGCTTATGGCACTCCCCAACGCAGTTCTACTGGTTATGATGCCAAAAGGCTCAACATGCTTCTCGCCGTATTGGAAAAAAGAGGAGGACTGCAACTCGGTACCAGAGATATTTTCCTCAATATTGCCGGTGGACTAAAAATTGATGATCCAGCACTGGATTTGGCAATTTGTGTTGCCATTGCTT
>CAXBNB010000006.1:0-19020 GCA_963976505.1 uncultured Reichenbachiellaceae bacterium | reverse complement strand
TAGTCTCAGTTTGTGTTCTTGCAATGCCCTGTTTGGATTGCCTTTGTCTCCCAAGCCTACAGGATAAATATTGTCACCAAGAAAAATCAGGGAACTGTTTTCTCCTGCTATTTCCAAATGTCTTTTTAACAGGCTCAAATTGTCAGCTGCCTGATCGGGTTCTCCTGCGTCTCCGATTAAAAATATGGAGTGAGCTACCGAAGGTTGTTGAGAAAATAATTCGAAACCAAAAGTGGTAGTGAGAAGGAATAATATTAAAAAGGGTCGATAGTCCATAGTCGATAGTCGAAAGGAACTCCTCAAGATATTAGTCGTTTTTGGAGTGATAAACTTGTAGGTTTTTAGATTCACGTCTTAATTTTCTTTTTTAGCTATGGACTGTGGTCTGTTGACTATGGACTATTAATAAACTCACTTCATACCAAATCTCAAAATATACCCTTTGTCTCCTTCTCCTTCGCTGGAAATAAACAGGTCGCCATTTGGGGCAAAACAGATGCCTTCGGGCTGACCTAATATACTTGGAGAGATTGGATAACTCGCTTGAATTTTTCCTTCTCTACTTACTACTAACATCAATTTTCCTGTGGAGGCGATTATATAATAATTGTCATCTATAGGGTGCAATGCAATGCCTGAAGGATGAAAATTAATTCTTTTTTCTTCGTAAGCGTTGTTTTTATGCGACTCTAAAAATTCTTTGATGTTTTTTTTGGAAACTGAGAACAAGGGCTCTTTCACAAATTTATTCTTATTCAGTCATATTGATAGAGTGCCTGACCACTGATTTTTTTCTTACCAATATCAGAATCTCCTTTACATATCATAACCAGACTGTTGGATTTCTTATCATAAGATACTCCTTCGATATCATTTTTCTTTCCCAAAGGGGTATTGATCTCACGGGTATTCAAATTGCCTTCTACTCCTGTATGATTGAAAATCAGAATATCTCCTTTGCTGTTGACCACATAGGCAGTATCACCTACTATTTCGATCCCTTCATAGTCTCCATGGCTCCAGAATTTTAAAGTCAGGGTAATGTCTTTTTTGTAGTAATCATAAAAAAACAATTTTCCGTCTTCGTCTTGAATACAAGCCAAGGTGCCTTCTTTTACAAAAGACAAACCGGAAATTTCTTCCAATGCATAAGGGAGAAAAAACTTTTGTTTGTACTCTTTAAGATTATAGTGGTGCAGGCTATCGGGTGCAACCAAAAACAGCTTGTCAGCCGTTTCCCGCTTGGGAGGATCGCATGCCGATGTGATCAATGTTCCTATGAAGAGAATAAAAAATAGTATAGTACGCATAATAGCAAACTAGATGTAGGGGTTATGTGAATGATACTGTTCACGACAATATCGTATTTTAGTTGAATTAAAATTAATTATAGTTTAACTCCATATTTAATTAACTTGTTCATTTATTTGACAACAGACATGATAGAGGAATCCATCATCATTCAGGAAACATCAAAATTTGCCCAAAAAGTTCTGAATGAAAAATTACCGAAGGAATATATATACCATTCTCTGGAACACACCAAAGATGTAGTAGCAGCCGTACAGGAAATAGGCCGGGGAAGTGGCTTGAGTGATGAAGAACTCGAAATCGTAGTGATTGCGGCATGGTTTCACGACCTAGGGTATTGTGAGTCAATGGAAGAGCACGAAAGAATCGGGACAGATTTGGCCAGAAAATTTCTTGCGGAACACAATGTTCCAAAGAAAAAAATTGTGAGTGTCGTTGGTTGCATTATGGCGACAAAAATGCCGCAAACCCCAAAGAACTTATTGGAAGAAGTATTGTGCGATGCAGATTTAGTTCATTTATCTTCTAATCAATACTGTGACAAAGCGGAGAAGCTCAAAGAAGAGTTGGCATTTTCAAAAGGCTTGAATTTGTCTAATAAGCTTTGGTGGAGCATGAATCTTGATTTTTTCGAAAAACAAGAATATTTCACAGAGTATGCAAAATCACATTTTTCAAAAGGAAAGATCAAAAACCAAGAACTGGCAAAAGATAAATTAAAGCAATTGAAGAAGAAAAAATCGAAAGACTTGGACAAAAAAGAAGAAAAGCCACCAAAAACAGGGAGGGGAGTGGAAACGATGTTTCGCCTTACCTCAAAAAATCACTTGGACCTGAGTAATATGGCTGACAACAAAGCCAATATTATGATTTCTATTAATTCTATTATTTTGTCGGTGATAGTTTCGGTGTTGATAAGAAAACTCGAAGAATACCCTCACCTAATAGCACCTACTATGATCATGACTGTTGTTTGTTTGACAACCATCGTTTTTGCCATATTGGCCACCAGACCCAATGTAAGTGAAGGAAGGTTTACCCGTCAGGACATCCTCAATAAAAAGACTAACCTGCTGTTTTTTGGTAATTTCCATAGCATGAGCCTGCAAGATTATGAATGGGGAATGAAAGAAATGATAAAAGATCCGGACTATGTTTATAGTAGCTTGATTCGAGATATTTATTTTCTGGGAGCGGTCTTGGGCAAAAAATATAAATTGCTCCGAATTGCCTATACCTTCTTTATGTTTGGTTTTGTCTTGGCTGTCCTTTCTTTTATTTTGGCCGAAGTATTCCTAAAAAGCCAATATTCCTATTGAGTAAACATTACAACCAAATCAGCCTAACCTTTCAAAAATATTTGATTGTCAATGATTTCTATTCTCTTGTTTTCAAGAAGAATATTCTATTACTTTTCATATTGTTGACTGCTTCTGTGTCATCTGTTTTTGCGCAAGCTACGATACAGGACGAAGGAAAAATGAAAGAAGCGATTGATTGGCTGGAAAATCGGCTCAGCTACAGTTATCAAAACAAATCCACAGGAGAGTGGTGGAACAACAAATTGTTTTTTGACGCCAATTCAAAAGAAATCAACATCAAGAACTCTTCTTCTGACATTCCCAATGGAGCCAGTAAGAATGTGTATTATGACAGGAAGGTGCTTTTGACTGAACTGGACATGCGTTCGGTAAGGATAGAAAAAGTGGCGCAAGGAGGAGGAAGAATTCCAAAAGGAAAAGTGATGAAAGTGAATGTTATAGGAAATGAAAAAAACATAAGGAAATCGTACAATGGCAAAGCATCCTCCGACGAATATTTTCTTCAGATTTCTTTTCCGGAGTACGACAGCAGTTTGTACATGTTGGCTGAAGACAGTAAAAAATATTTTACCATGGCCATCGACATGGCTTCAAGGATATATCCCACAGCTGATTCTTTGCAAAACACCAACCTTATTTTCAAAACCTTACCTGGAAACTATATCGGACTAGATGGGTCCGTATGCCACGTGTCGGAGTTGTTTCCTTATACTTTGGAGTTGCAGTTTTTCAGACAGGACAAGTTGTATATGAAAAATATTTTCAAGTATGACCAACCCAAACATAGATTTTCATGCTGGGTGATTGGTGCAGAAAAAGGCGAGAATCATGCGGTTGAATTGGAGACCAGCAATCAGGTGAGGTTGGAGAACAAAAAGGAAAAATTTATGGTGACACTCATAAGCCTGCATCAATTCAGCATAGAAGACAATGGAGTTGTTTTGGATTATTTCCGGTCGAAGTTTTAAGCGCTCCTCACAATCATAATGAAATAAATCTTTAAAATAATTGCAACCATTTCACCACATTTGCTGTTGATATGGCTTTATAAATTACTATGTGTCTAATACTATTTTCGTGGAAAACCCACCCCAAATACAACCTGGTTCTTGCCGCCAATCGTGACGAGTTTTATGACAGACCAACTGCTGCCGCTGCATTCTGGGAAGAACATCCCAATGTACTTGCTGGAAAAGATTTGCAAGCAGGAGGTACCTGGATAGGTGTGAATAAATCGGGCAGGATTGCTGCCATAACCAACTATCGTGACCCTCAAAATATAGATACCAAGGCCCGATCCAGAGGTCAGCTGACCTTGAATTATTTGCTGTCTAAAGATTCACCTGAAGCTTATTTGAGAAAGGTGAAAAACTCTGGCATCCATTACAATGGATTCAATCTATTGGTAGGGGATGCTGACCACATGTTTTACTACAACAATGTAAACCATGAAATCACGGAGCTCAAACCGGGAACATACGGGCTGAGCAATGGCTTCTTTCAAGAAAACTGGCCAAAGCTGAAAAAAGGAAGAAATGCCTTGGAAAAAGCCATTTCTGAAGATGATATTTCTGAAAACCGACTCTTTGACATACTTGCAGACAATGAAATAGCAGATGATGCAGCACTTCCTAAAACGGGCATACCGCTCGAATGGGAGCGGGCACTGTCGCCGCTATTTATCAAAACAGAAAAGTACGGCACGCGCTGCTCCACACTTATTTATTCAGAGACAAACGGGGATGGTGTATTCGTAGAAAAAACATATCCAACGGGTAAAGTACAGGATGAGAGCCTAGAAAGGATTGAGTTTAATGATGGGTAAATTTTGTAATTGTTTACGGAATTCAGCTAGAGTTAGTATTTCATTCTTGTTGGTTCGTTTATTCGAAGTATTGTTATTGTTTCAGTCCGTGGCGTGTGATTTTGTTTCGGCTACAAGATAGCCAAATCTGTGATTCGACTAATATATTTTTTTTAATTCCCATAAGGCAGAGCTTCCAACACCTTCATAGGCTTCCTTCACCACTGAACCGCCATGCATCTCATGTCTGATGTTATCGACTTTCATTACATTAGAATATATCAATAGACTGATTTGAGACATATAATTTACGTTCAGTTACATAGCTGTTACATTAGGCTAATACCAAAAAGGAACATATTTTGCATGCTTTTTTGAATTGCTATCCGGATCAGAATCTTTTATTCTCCCAGCTTTGATTGTTTCACTAATAATTCTTGATGCAATAGGATAATTTTTTTCTTTGATTCCAAATCTGTCTCTTAGAGATTGATTTGTCATATGTTCTCCAGAGACAATTTTAAGACAACAGTGTAGATATGCAGCTCTTATTTTGTCTTCCTTATCCATCTGGCGTAAACTCTTGTGTGAATAGAGAATTACCCTTGTGTAATTATTACCTTCAATGAATTTAGGTGCAGGTAGCTGAAATAGCTCACATTGAAAAAGCACTTTATCAATTCCACTACCTCTTTCTTCACAAATGTTCAATCGCCTCATAAATTGAGCAAGTTTTTCGTTTCGAGATTGAGGATTGTGATCTACAAATCTTAAGGTGTCTATAAGCGGAGTACCTGGGTTGGTGATTTCAATTCGGTCCGAAAATATTTCGATCATTGGACCAGTTCCAGTTTCATTGAAATCTTGGTGAATAATTGCATTTGCAACCAATTCTCTAATTGCAAGTTTTGGGAACATTTTAACTTCTTTGCGTAGTGTATCTATAACTTCATTTGTGGGTAGTTGATCATCTATATAGCTGATTAATCCATTAAAACCAGAAGCATAACCATATTTGCCTTTCTGTTCTTTAATCGTTTTCAATTTGTTCTTTCCGTCATAGATAATGACTCGAATTGCCTTTCTATTAAGTGACTCGAATTGTTCAATATCTTTAGAAAATAAAATTGCGCCTAAGTTCGTGATAGAAAAAGAACCGTCATCTCTGCTGATTATTCGTTCTTGTGAGAGCTTTTCAGTTATACCTTCTTTGTTAGAGGGGAGAGCTAAATTCATCATGTCAAAGTAAGATGGGTAATCTAACAATTTTAACACCTCATCTATTGAAAGACCACTAATAGCTTTTTTCAATTCGAAAACGGAGTGAGCTTGTTTTTTCCAAATTAACCTTTCTTTTTCAGGGTATTCAGATAGCTTCTTTTTGTACGAGCCAATTCGTATATATGACGTTTTATTGAAGGTTACGGGAGTATTGGAGGTGGCTTGAATTTTGAGAATGATTACCTTCCCATCAGAGTGGTCAATGGTAATTGTTTCGAAATGAATTTTGGGTGAAAGGAACCTAATTAACCATGGAATTAGATCTTCATTTCCTTTCCCTTTTGAGTTTATATTAAATGATGTTCCAATGATTTGATGAGTTTCATTGTCAATTCCAAAAACAATGTAGCCATATGGTTTGTTATGTAGACATGCAGCGTTAGATAATGCAGAAATATATTCTCCAAGTTCTTCCGCATTGTTTTTTTTGAATTCCACCCATTCCGTTTCTGATGGTAAAGTTCTAAGGTCACTAAGTAGTATTTGGGTGTCTCTGTCTTCCATTGATTACATTAAAATCTATGATTAGACAAATATAGAGATAATTTTACTGGCTTAGTTACATAAGAGTTACATAAGATTGAGTTGTAGCTACCTGGTATGTCCAAAAGGGAATCTTCGAGTCACGTTTTATGGACAACAACTGTTCGACAGATACTTTTTTCAAACCCGACGGAAAGGTTTTAAAGCAGTTTAAAATCACAAAATTTTCAGAATTGCCAAAGCATGTGGTGCAAAACATCCTCAAAGATGCCAGTGGCTATTCGGTGGTAGATGTGCTGGTGGACGAGTACCACAATGACCCAAAGTTTAAAATCACCTTTCGCAAAGAGAACCACCTGTTCGAAACAGAATGTGATTCACAAGGCAATATTTTGAGCCGAGTTGAAATTTAAATCAATTAAAAACCTCGTGATACACTTTTTCGCTCATGTTAGACCAAGGCACCATTTTCTGACGGAATGAGTTGAAATGTTCAAATACTTTTTTACTCTGGGGGTCTGTATCGATCAATTCCTGAATCACTTCCTTGGATAATTCTTTGAGGTGTCCCAACACTTCATCCGAGAAACGACGAATATCTACATTTTCTTCTTCCACCAGTTTAGACAAGTACAGGCTATTTTTAGCTTCAAACTCAGTCAACATCCATTGGTTGAGCCGGTAGGTAGCAGTTTTTACAATTTCCTGTAAGTCAGTTGGCAGATTATGTAATTTGTCTTTGTTGAAGATCATTTCCAAGATAGTACCAGGCTCATGCCAGCCGGGGTAGTAATAGTATTTCGCCACTTTGTGAAATCCCATTTTATAATCATGGTACGGGCTGATCCATTCCGTAGCATCAATGACCCCACGTTCCAGGTTGGTAAAAAGTTCTCCACCCGCTACTAGCATCGGAGTACCGCCGGCTTTTCTCAGCACTTTGGCACCAAGTCCCGGGATGCGCATTTTAAGTCCTTTCAGGTCTTCCATGGTATTGATCTCCCGGTTGAACCAACCACCTGCTTGTACGCCTGTATTGCCTCCTGGTAATGCTATCAGGTTAAAAGGTTCATAAATCTCATTCCAAAGTTTGTTACCGCCTGCATTGATCACCCAGGCATTCATTTGCTGTGCATTCATCCCAAAAGGCACAGAAGAGAAAAACTGTGCAGCAGGGATTTTACCTGCCCAGTAATAGCCCGAGCTGCTACCCATTTCTACCGCTCCGCTACTCACCGCATCAAATACTTCCAGCGATGGTATCAGTTCACCCCCGCCATATACCTCTACTTCCATTCTTCCTCCGGACATCACTTCGATCCATTTGGCGGCCAACTTGCATCCCTCTCCCAGAACTGGGAAGTTGGGCGGCCATGTCGTCACCATTTTCCATTTGTAGGTTTTGTTGAAGTTCACGTTCACCGACTCTAGCTTCTCTTTGTCGCTGCAAGCACCAATGATGCCCGCTCCTCCTGCCAGAATGGCCATGCTTCCTTTTTTCAGAAACCCTCTTCTTTTGATGTCCTTCATGTATGTGTTGAAAGTTGTAAAGGCAAATTAATTGAAATTCATGCCAATCTAAAATGTCAATTTTTAGGAGCAAAAAAATAGGTCGAAATAATCTTATTGCATCCGAGGTTCTAATAATTCAGGAAGGAAAAGAATTGGTGTGCTATGGAAAAATCTTGTAAATATTTTTTCGATGAGCCACTCTGGCAAACTCTATGGTATCACCATCCACAAAAACGCCAAGTCTAATATTACCGGAACGAATTCTATAAGCATTGGAGAATCCTACCAGTTTCTTGATATTGGAAATATCATCTAGAGAATTACTTTTCTGAATGTTTTGAATCAATTGAAGAATGACTTTTTTGTCTTTGGGTTGTTTGATCTTATCCAAGTCCCTGCTGAACTTCTTGAGAAACTTGGTGTGCATTTTTCAAACTTGAAGTTTTCTCAGAATTTCACCTTCCAAAACTACTTCCGAGCGATCAACATCTTTCATGAGCACTGATAAGCCCAAGTCCTCTAGCTCTTCATCGGAGAGTACTTTTGATGCCACTCCCAACTTTTGAAGTAACTCAGAAACGAATTTCAATTCTTCCTCATTTTTTGGGTTAATTACTATTGAACTCATATTGTAAATATATAAAATTGGAATAAAAGATACTAATGAAGCAATTAGCTAGTACAGGATCTTACCGATTCCCGACAATGTTGCAGAGTTGATGTCCAAAAATTTAAAGAAGCGGTCATGTTGTCTTTTTTTATCATAACATTTCATCCTAACACGGACATAATGTCTTGAAAAAGATCTATTTAACCATTGGCTAGCTATTTGATAAGAAGCCGTTAGTACATTGAACCAAAACAACGAAAAGATGAATTTTAACATATATACAATCAAATCTCAGGAGGTTATAAACAAGGCAACAGAGATCGCTGGAGCCAATGGTCAACAAACCATTGAACCCGGGCATTTGTTGAAGGCCATCTTGGAAACTGATGAAAACGTCATTGGTTTTCTCCTTAAAAAACTTTCCATCAACAAAGAATCCGTTGCGGCCAAGGTAGACGTAATCATAAAGTCATACCCAAAAGTGTCTGGTACTCAACAGACTTTTTTATCCAACGATGCTGCGGCGGTTCTGCAAAAGGCTGAATCGGTAATCAAAAAATATGGAGACGAGTTTGTAGCGGTCGAACACCTGCTCATCGGTTTGCTCGAAGGAAAAGACAAAACCGCAGGGTTGTTAAAAGAATTTGGACTCAACAAAAAGGATTTAGAAGAAGCCATCAAAGAATTGAGAGGAGGTAATACCGTGAAAGATCAAAATGCAGAATCAAAATACAGGTCGTTAGAGAAGTATTCCATCAACCTCAATGAAAAAGCCAAAATCGGAAAAATAGATCCCGTAATTGGCAGGGACGAAGAAATCAGAAGAGTACTTCAGATTTTATCCAGAAGGACAAAAAACAACCCTATGTTGGTAGGTGAGCCCGGTGTGGGTAAAACTGCCATCGTGGAAGGAATGGCCCAGCGTATAATTGACGGTGACGTTCCGGAAAATTTAAAATCTAAAATTCTCATTTCACTCGACATGGGTCTGTTGGTAGCCGGAGCGAAATACAAAGGTGAGTTTGAGGAAAGATTAAAATCAGTAATCAAAGAAGTAACGGACTCCAATGGGGAGATTATCCTCTTCATAGATGAAATCCATACCTTGATTGGTGCTGGTGGAGGAGAAGGAGCCATGGATGCCGCTAACTTATTGAAACCGGCCTTGGCTCGTGGTGAACTTCATGCTATCGGAGCAACTACCTTAAAAGAATACCAAAAGCATATTGAAAAGGACAAAGCGCTAGAAAGAAGGTTTCAGTCGGTACTCGTGGACGAACCCGATGTACAAGATGCAATTTCCATCCTTCGTGGGATTAAGGAAAAATATGAAGTCCATCATGGAGTAAGGATCAAAGACGATGCGGTAATTGCTGCCGTGGAATTGTCTAGCAGATACATTACAGATAGATTTTTGCCAGATAAAGCCATTGACCTGATGGACGAAGCGGCCTCTAAAATCAGGATCGAAATAGACTCGCTTCCTCAGGAGCTGGATGAATTGATGAGAAAAATCATGCAGTTGGAAATCGAAAGAGAGGCCATTCGTCGAGAGAAGAATAGAAGCAAGGAGAGTCAGCTTTCTAAGGAGATCTCTGAGTTGTCGGAAAAAAGAGATGACCTAAGGGCGAAGTGGGAAAATGAAAAATCGGTGATCCAAGGCATCCAACACGAAAAGGAAAACATAGAGAAATATAAAACAGAGGCCGAACAGGCAGAGCGAGCAGGGGATTTTGGTAAAGTAGCAGAAATCCGATATGGCAAAATCACTGAAAGCGAAAAAAGGCTGGAAGGATTTAAAGCCAAACTTCAGGAAATGCAGGGAGAAAGTACCTTGCTGAAAGAAGAAGTGGATGTAGAAGACATTACGGAGGTAGTAGCCAAGTGGACTGGGATACCAGTTTCAAAAATGCTCCAAAGTGATGTAGAAAAATTGCTCAACCTAGAAAATGTTCTTGGCCAAAAGATAGCTGGACAAGAGGAAGCAATTGGTGCAGTGGCTGATGCGGTGCGAAGAAGCAGGGCAGGGCTGCAAGATCCAAAGAGACCGATAGGTTCGTTTATCTTCTTGGGAACGACTGGAGTTGGTAAAACTGAGTTGGCTAAGGCTTTGGCAGACTACCTCTTCAACGATGAAAACTCAATGGTGAGAATAGACATGTCGGAGTATCAAGAGCGACATGCTGTAAGCAGGCTGATAGGAGCACCTCCGGGATACGTAGGCTATGACGAAGGAGGCCAATTGACCGAGGCAGTGAGGAGAAAACCGTATTCTGTTATCCTGTTGGATGAAATCGAAAAGGCTCACCTAGATGTATTCAATATATTGTTACAGGTATTGGATGATGGACGATTGACTGATAATAAAGGCAGGATCGCAAATTTTAAAAATACCATCATCATCATGACCACCAATATTGGGTCTGGTTTGATTCAGGAAAGGTTTGATCATTTGGACGACAACAATTTGGAAGAAGTCATTGAAAATACTAAAAACGAAGTATTTGAGTTATTGAAAAAATCCATGAGACCTGAGTTCCTCAACCGTGTGGATGAAACAATTATGTTCCGACCATTGACTAGAGAGGACATCAGAAAGATAGTTGGCATTCAATTTAAAATAATTCAGAAGCGATTAGAAGAGTCTGGCATAAAAATTGAATCAAGCAATCAAGTGCTGGATTACCTCGGTCAGCAGGGTTACGATCCACAGTTTGGAGCTCGACCTTTGAAGCGAATAATGCAACGATTGATCCTCAATGAATTGTCGAAAGAAATTCTCGCAGGAAAAATCAACAAAGATGCCGTAGTAGGCATCACAATGAATGACAGTAACGAAATTGAGTTTCTTAATCTCAATGACGTAGAGATAATAGGTTAGTTGGTTATGTTTTGAGTTTGTCCCCTCGGGTGGTTCTGAGGGGACTTTTTTTGTGCCAAGAATTTCTATCGCGCTTTAGATCAAACAATAATTCTGCAGAAAAAAGCCAAATTGTCCTATTTATGCTGGATAATGCTCCATGATGCATATAGGAAGGTGGATGTCCACAAAAAGAGTGACACCCGCTAGATGATGTTACTAATAGACTCCATTTAAACTTAGGGTGTTTTTTTCGTGGTGCCTTTTTCTTTCGTTTCTTTTCTTTTGGGCGTGCAAAAGGAAACGAAAAAACACTCCAGTTTCTTAGCTTGATCTTTATAAGGCGAAAGAACCGCTAAACGGAAATATTTCAAATTGTGGTTTAACCCCTCAAAAATTACAGATATAGGATAGTCATAAGTAGGTGAATTCGGGTAGAATGTAGCGACTAAACTATTTATTTTCGTATAAGTGAGTTATAAGAAAAAATATGAGCCGCTTATTTCACTTTTTCAATGTAAACAATAGGGTTTACTATCATGTCCTTTTTTGGTTGTGTTACTACGCATATAGGGTGCTCCTCTATGGCGATATCAAAAATACTTTTGAGAACGTTGCTTATGTGCAGGCGCTCGAAATGATTTTGAAAATTGCCATTGTTTACTTTGTCCTTTTTTTTCTTAAGCCACATTTCTTCAACACTAAAAGGTACTTCTACTTTTTATTGGCACTGGTCATTACTACTTGTATAGCTTCTTACTTGCAACTTTACATGATCTGGGTTTGTATAAACCTTGGAATATATGCCGATTATACTTATGACCAAATATTTTCTCGCTGGAAGTTTTTTAGTGCCATGGGACATATCAATTGGATACTTTTTGTAGCTTTCATAGTGAAGGTAACCAAGGAAACATTCGAAAATGCACAGATTAATTCTAACCTGTTAAAAGAAAAGCTGGAAGCAGAACTTCAGTTTCTTAAATCACAAATTAACCCTCACTTCTTTTTTAATACACTGAACAATCTTTATTCATTGACCATCAAAAAATCTGATCATGCACCTCAAGTAGTATTAATGCTGTCAGATCTGATGTCCTATATGATTTATGATACAGTAAACCAAACCGTGAAACTCAGCAAGGAATTAAAGTTTATTGAAAACTACATCGAACTGGAGAAGTTGCGTTATGGTGATTTTGTCCAAGTTACGGTTTCAGTTCCTAATGGTTTAGGAGCGTTAAAAATTCCACCATTGCTGTTTCTTCCGTTTATTGAAAATGCTTTCAAACATGGTGTAGCAAAAGGTGAGTCTGTCAATATCATTCATATTTCATTTGACGTTAATGAAACAGACCTTCATTTTATGATTACGAACTCCATGCCTCCGTTAATGCAATCAAAAGAAGACAAAAATGGTGGGATTGGGTTGACCAATGTAAAAAGGAGGTTGGCTATATTATACCCAAAGGACCATCATTTGACCATTGATAATGATGGCAAATCTTACAAGGTTCACGTGTCAATAAGCTTAAAAAGTTTAAATCAAAAAATGCATGAGAATAAGTTGTATAGCGGTAGATGATGAACCTCTGGCATTGGAACTGGTTGAAAGCTTTATTTCCAAAATCAGTCAGCTGGAGTTCAAAAGGAGTTTCCGAAAACCTGTAGAAGCGATTGAGTTTTTATCAAAGAACTCCATCGATTTGGTGTTTTTGGATATTCAGATGCCCTTGCTAAATGGGCTTGAATTTGCTGAAATATTAAAATCCTCCCATGCTCCACCGCTTTTAGAGAGTTTGCTGTAGAAAGCTACGAACATACAGTCGTTGATTATTTGGTCAAGCCTTTCTCCTTTCAAAGGTTTTTGCAGGCAGTGAATAAAGTAATTGCACT
The DNA here is from genome assembly GCA_963976505.1 of uncultured Reichenbachiellaceae bacterium. Classification (GTDB taxonomy): domain Bacteria; phylum Bacteroidota; class Bacteroidia; order Cytophagales; family Cyclobacteriaceae; genus CAXBNB01. Next base: position 5,941 of record CAXBNB010000006.1, on the reverse strand, counting down.
CAAATCTACAGATGGCAATTCATCATTAAATTGTATCAATATAAAGTCTGAGAGCAAAACTTTTAGGGTGCCATTTGATGACATAGCGTACATCGAAAGTTTTAAGGATTACATCAAAGTAAACACATCAGATAGAAGCCTAATATGCTATCAGCATATCTCTAATTTTGCAGAACAGCTGCCGTCAGAATTGTTTTTAAGAATCCACCGTTCATTTATAGTCAACCTGTCCAAGGTTGTTTCTTTCAATTCATCCTACCTGGAACTAGGTTCGGAGGAGCTACCAATCGGGAGGAGTTACAAAGAAAAAGTAATGTCAATACTGGGTTGAATAAAAGACTACCCCTTATCGCATTAGAAATTCAATTGTAGTCGTAAGTTGTGAAAATTCTGTTGTTTATAGCTACTGCTAATATTTTTCTGCCATTATGAAGTTTATACTTTCAAATTAAACTTTCATTTAAAGTATAAAACTATGAACTGTACAAGAAAAATCCTGGCATTTTTATTTCTCCTAGCTTCCTTTTGGTTTTTAATTCCTGAGGCTATTCCATTGGCAAATGCGCAGCAACAAAAGGCAGCAAAATACTGGACCATTGAAAACAACATCAAAGACAAGACTTACACCATAGTGAGGTATTATGGTGAGCATGACGAATTGGTGTTAGAGAAAAGAATCGAAAAAAAATTTATCAAACTCAATAAGCGAGACATTAGAAAACTCAACAAGAATTTGGCTGCTTACAATGCAGGGATAAAAAAGGAAGAGTATCTGACCAGAAAAAAATAGGACTGCAATGCTTCACTACAAGTAATCACTTGAAAGAAAAAATGCCTCACCGGAATTTTCTGGTGAGGCATTTTTTATTCGTTTTGTGTTTATCTATTTGTAACTGTCAGAGTGTACTGTTTTGACAGCTCGTCCTGATGGATCGTTCATGTTTTGGAATGATTCATCCCATGCCAAAGCTTCCGCTGTGCTGCATGCTACAGACTTCACTGAAGGCACTGTTTTAGCAGCAGACTCTGAAGGAAAATGTCCTTCAAAAATGGTTCGATAGTAATACTCCTCTTTGTTTTGTGGAGGGTTTACTTTGTATCTGCTTGCAGCGTTTGCTAGTTCCTCGTCAGAGACTGCATCTGCCACCACTTGTTTCAATGTATCGATCCAGTTGTATCCTACTCCATCAGAAAACTGCTCTTTTTGTCTCCAAGCTACACTTTCTGGTAAATAGTCTTCGAATGCCTTTCTCAAAATCCACTTCTCCATTTTGCCGTCTTTGGCCATTTTGTCCTCAGGATTCAACGTCATGGCAACATCCATAAATTCTTTATCTAGGAATGGTACTCTGCCTTCTATACCCCAAGCAGCCAAAGATTTATTTGCTCTCAAACAATCATACAAATGAAGTTTGTCGAGTTTTCGGATTGTTTCTTCATGAAATTCCTTGGCGTTTGGTGCTTTGTGGAAATACAAGTACCCTCCAAAAATCTCATCAGCTCCTTCACCTGACAACACCATTTTGATGCCCATTGACTTGATCACTCTTGCCAACAAATACATTGGAGTAGAGGCTCGTATGGTTGTTACATCATAAGTTTCCAAATGATAAACTACATCCTTAATGGCATCTAGTCCTTCCTGAATAGAGAACAGTATTTGGTGGTGAACCGTACCGATATGGTCTGCTACCTTTTGGGCAGCCGCCAAATCTGGAGATCCTTCTAACCCAACAGCAAATGAGTGGAGTTGAGGCCACCATGCTTCTTTTGAATCTTGAGTTTCCACGCGAAGGGCTGCATATTTTTTTGCAACAGCAGAAACGATCGATGAATCAAGTCCACCTGATAACAACACACCGTAAGGTACATCTGACATCAATTGTCTGTGAACAGCATCTTCAAGTGCCTTGCGCAATTTTGCTATGTCCGAAACATTGTCCTTTACTTTATCATAACTGATCCATTCTCTAGAGTACCAGGTTTTAAGTTCGCCATTAGGGCTATATAAATATTGTCCCGGAGGAAATTCTTCGATTTTAGTACAAACACCTTCTAAAGCTTTCAACTCAGATGCTACATAGAAACTGCCTGCTTCGTCCCATCCCATATACAATGGAATAATACCCATGTGATCTCTTGCGATCAGGTAAGTATCGTTGTTTTGATCGTACAACGCAAAAGCAAAAATGCCATTCATTTTGTCGATAAAATCAACACCATATTTGTTGTAAAGAGCTAGAATGACTTCACAATCTGACTGAGTTTGGAATTCGTAATCGCCATTAAGTTCTTTTCTCAAATCCTGGTGATTGTAAATCTCTCCATTGGCAGCTAAAACAAGCTGGCCATCTTTGCTGTATAGTGGCTGACCACCGGAGCTTGGATCTACAATAGTTAACCTTTCATGAGCCAAAATGGCTTTGTCGCCACAAAATATTCCAGACCAATCCGGTCCTCTGTGACGTATTTTCTTCGACATTTCGAGTACTTGAGGACGCAGTTCCTGAGAATCACTTTTCACACATAGTATATGTTGCTTTTAGTTTTAGTTTGTTTACAACCTGCTCATATTCAAAACAGAAGGCAAAGTAACTTCCAAATATTTTATTCGAAAAGAATTTCTTAACTTCATTCAATAGATTGGCCTAATTATTAGATGATTTTTAATAAAATGTCAATAAACTGTTCGGATTTCTAATAAAAATACCCAAACATCAATGTATTGAATTAAATGACTCTTCGTTTAATTCAATACATTCACTATTTTAGGCCCATGAAAAAAATTACGACGCTTTTTTTAATGCTGTTCGGTTGTGTGTTGTTCACTCAATCTCAGGATGATGACTTTGCTGTATCCATGCAAGCGGATACCATCAGAGGAAAAATGAATATTATTGATAACCCGCTATCTGGTCATAGCCTAATGGTAAAAGCCGGGAAAAAGAAAGAGATATATCCCTCCTACAAAATTGCAACTCTTTATAAAAAAGGAGAAACGTATCATGTTGCAAAAATCGAAGGGCGGTACCAATTTATTAAATTGATTCAAGGAGGTTTTTTGAGTCTATACCGATACTCTCCAAGAGATCAACAATCGGCTCAGATGTTTCAGGGTTCGATGCTCATTACCAAGGATGGCAGACAAAAGGTGGTGCCTAATTTGGGTTTCAAAAAACAAATTACAGAGTTTCTGGAAGATTGTAAAAGTGTGAGCTCAAAAATCGAAAATGGAGAGCTGTCTAAGAAGGATTTGACTGAGATTATAGATGAGTACAATGCTTGTGTGCCTCAGAACTACATCGCAAAAGAAGGAGATATTGTGGAGGAGATAGTCTATATTCCTGATACATCGAAGATAGATGAGCTGATCTCCAATGTGAAATCTGACTCAGATTTGTCTTCCAACAAAGAGCTGCTGGAAATACTTGATGACCTCAAGAAAAGAAAAGCAAATGGAGATGAAGTGCCAGGTTATCTTGCCAATATTCTAAAAAGCAACCTACAGGGTAAGGATGAGTTGTTAAAACTGTTAGGTAAAATTTTGGAAGAATAAACCGCTAGAAGCGTTTATTCACTCGCAATTTTAAAAAACGCGGAAGGATTTTGATATCAAAAGGAGGTGTGCCTAAGTATTCGCCATCTATGTGACCAACAATCATTGGATTTGCTTCTATCCTCATTGATTTGATTTTATCAAAACGGACTTGCGCAATGCTTCCATGAGTCCCTTTAGTTAGTTTGTGGATATTTAGAAAACGATTAATAGGTGAAATATTTCCTATAGAGCAGACATCTAATAGCCCATCTGAGATATTGGCATCAGGGGTGAGTTTGAAACCACCGCCGAAAGTGGTGCCATTGGCAGCTACCAGTAGCAAAGTGTATTGATTGTGCTGCTTTCTGTCCAGACTATACTTCAGTGGAATGGTTTTGAATGTGGCAAGTATTTTTAGTACGTAATAATAGTACTTCAGGTGTCCTTTGAGCCAAGAGTCTTTGTGTAGCATGTCCGAGACAATTTGCCCATCAAAACCCAATCCCACACCATTGAGAAACAATTGATCATTGCATTGTCCGACATCAACCCTCATGACCGACCCAGCAATAATGGTTTTGATTTGATCGTCTGTAGTTCTTCCAATATGGATGTTTTTGACAAAATCGTTTCCTGAGCCTGCCGAGATAATGTTGAAAACGACATTGTAATTTTTGATGCCATTCAAGGTATGATTTAAGGTACCGTCACCACCCACTGCTATTACATCGGTAAAAGTTTGGTCTATTTTAAAATCGATGGAGGCAACAGTGCTTTCACCTGCTCGTGTTTCCAGCAAGTGGTAAGCTATTCCTGATTTGCGCAATTCAGGAACCAGTTTTTCTAATATCTTTTCGGATTTTAATTTTCCGGATGCAGGGTTGTAAACAACCAGAGCCTTTCGTTTCAAGTATTCTAGTATTTATTTCTATGTAAAATAAAAAATCCCTGCTTAGTCTTATCATGAGGAAGAGATTTTATCTGAGTTTACAGTTTCTCCAAAGAACTATTCTGTTTTCTATTATCCGTCCGATTTAGTAGTTTTAAAAAAGATAAGGTATGTAAAGTACAGGCGCTTTGCTTTAAGATTGGTTATTAGGGTTATGAAAAGGAATTAATTATTTAGACCTGATACGATAGTTCTACCTAATATATCACATCAATACATTTCATAAAATTCGTATATTTGTATTATGACCAGAGAATTGAAAAATACTTATATCAACGAAATTAAGCAACGGATTTCAAATGAAATGCCGAGAATAATTAGAGAGATTAGTATTTATGAACGTAAGCTCAACAAAGGACAACTAACGGAGAATCCTAAAATCTCACCACAGTTTAATGGATAAACCTGTACTTACCGTAATTGCTGGTTGTAATGGATCCGGCAAGTCTTCGTTTTCCTCTGCTATAACCCCCTCTAAAGTTCCATCTTTTGACTATGACAAAGAATTCCTAAGTTTTTACAATTCGATGGAGGATTCTGAACTAAGAGAAGTTATTGCACATAACAAAGCAAGGCAGCTTCTTAAGAGTAAAATAAAACAATCAATAGAAAATGACTTAAGTTTCACATATGAAACAAATTTCAATTCTACACCTCTTTACTGGCCGGAAGAGTTCAAAAAAGCTGGTTTTGATCTAAGCCTGTTTTATTTCTGTCTCAATTCAATTGAAGAGGCAAAGCGAAGAGTTCAAATCCGAGTTGAAAATGGTGGACATTTTGTTCCCGACGCAGAAATAGAAAAAAGGTATTATCAAGGCTTTGAAAACCTGAATCAACACTGGGTATTTTTCAATCAAGTCTTCCTTTTCGAAACGAGTGCATTCAAAACTGAACCTAAGCACATTTTGACAATAATAAATCAAGAAATTGAACATGAGGAGGATATTCCCAATTATCTAAATAAGCTAATTCCTTCAATTCTAAAGCACTAATATTACATCACATTAGAGGGTAACTCATAGAGAAATCACTATACTAGCCTTTGTTGGACTTGTGTCCAACAAATCACAAGAGACTGGTTTTTCACTGGAAGGAAATTAATAGACATTGGATGTTTGCAGGTCACAAGACCTGCAAAGGCAACCTAAAAACCGATTCCGTTTTCTATTACTGGCTCTATTCGGAAGATTTAAAAAGGATAGGGTACGTAAATATGAGTGCTAGTGAGTTAGAAGTTGGCATTGGACAAAACACTAATTTGCAATATATTTGAATATGCTAACAAAGGCGAAAGTTATACACGCAATCAACAAACTCCCATCTGAGTTTTCAATGGATGAAATCATAGATGAACTGCTTTTGATTCAGAAGATCGAAAACGGGTTGGAACAGTCAAAAAATGATGATGTTATTTCTGATGAAGAACTTTCCAAAGAACTTCCTGGATGGTTAAA